>DAOOIV010000001.1:19282-168853 GCA_035384605.1 Phycisphaerae bacterium | reverse complement strand
ACACCGCCGCCGCGCCGGCCGTCGCCACCAAAGATTCCGCCCCCGAAGATGTCGTCGAACATCGAGAAGATGTCGTCGACACGCATGTGGCTGTAGTCGTGGACGCCGACGCCGCGAAGCCCCTCGTGGCCGTAGCGATCATATCGTTGCCGCTTCTGGGGATCGGAGAGCACCTCATATGCCTGGGCCGCCTCTTTGAACTTGGCCTCGGCATCAGGATCGTTCTTGTTCCGGTCAGGGTGATACTTGAGGGCGGCCCGGCGGTACGCCTTCTTGATCTCGTCCGGCCCGGCATCCCGGGAAACCCCGAGGATTTCGTAATAATCTCGCTGTGCCGCCACTACCATACTCGCAGCAAACTCGCCGATTGAGAAGACTCAGGTACCGCACCGCAGCGATCCCCGCCTTCGCCAGCCCGTCATGCCGCCAGCCCGCAGCGTCGAAGAGCGGGTTTGTCCCGGCTCCATCGGCGATACGGGCTGGAGCCCCCTGTCAGACAAGGGCCGGCATCGACTCTATGAACTATCGGACAGCCCCGACGACCTCCTTCTGATCATCCTTGAGATCGGTGACCAGAACCTCAGTGGTGAGCATGAGCCCGGCCACGCTGGCGGCGTTCTCAAGCGCCGTGCGCGCGACCTTGGCCGGATCGATTATACCGGCCTTGAACATGTCCACAAATTCGCCGGTCCGCCCGTCAAACCCGATGTTCGTGCCTTTCTCCATGATTTCCGAGACCACCACGGCGCCGTCCTTGCCGCAGTTTTCAGCGATCTGCCTGGCCGGGGCCTGGAGTGCCCGGATCACAATGTCATAGCCGAGCTTTTCGGGGCCGTCGGCTTTGTCACGGGCCTTCTTGACCGCGTCGATAGCCTGGACGAAAGCCACGCCGCCGCCGGCGACGACGCCCTCCTGGACGGCCGCCCGTGTGGCGTGGAACGCATCCTCGACCAGATCCTTGCGCTCCTTGACCTCGGTCTCCGTGGCCCCGCCGACGCGGATGATGGCCACGCCCCCGGTGAGCTTGGCCAGGCGCTCTTGCAGCTTCTCGCGATCGTAATCACTGGTGGTGGTTTCGATCATCTGGCGAAGCTGATCGCATCGGCTCTTGACGTCCGCTTTCTTCCCGGCACCCTCGATAATGGTGCACGAATCCTTGTCGACGACAATTTTCTTGGCCCGCCCGAGCTGAGACATCTCGATGTTCTCGATCTTGATGCCCAGATCCTCGCTGATCAACTGGCCGCCGGTCAGAACCGCGATATCGCCAAGCAGAGCCTTGCGACGGTCGCCGAAGCCAGGGGCCTTCACGGCGCAGACGTTCAACACCCCGCGAAGCTTGTTAACCACCAGGGTGGCCAGGGCCTCGCCCTCGACGTCCTCGGCAATGATCAGCAGCGGCTTTGCCGTGCTGACGAGCTTCTCGAGCAGCGGGATGAGGTCCCGAAGGTTCGAAATCTTTTTCTCGTGGATAAGGATGTAGGCGTCTTCAAGCACGCACTCGAGCGTGCCGGCGTTCGTCATGAAGTAAGGCGAGATGTAACCTTTATCGAACTGCATGCCTTCGACGATTTCCTTCTCGGTCGCCAGGCTCTTGCCCTCTTCGATCTGGATGATGCCTTCAGTGCCGACCTGTTCGAGGGCTTCGGCGAGCAGTTTGCCGACCTCGGCGTCGCCGTTGGCACTGATGGTGCCGACCTTGGCTATGTCGTCGCCTTTGACCTTGACCGCCTGCTGCTTGATGCTCTCGACGGCCACTTTCACGGCGGCGTCGATACCCCGCTTGAGGGCCATCGGATTCTCGCCGGCAGTGACGCTCTTGAGGCCCTCGCGATAGATGGCCTCGGCCAGGATCGTAGCGGTGGTGGTGCCGTCGCCGCTGACGTCGCTGGTCTTTTTGGCCACCTCGTTGGCCATCTTGGCGCCCATGTTTTCGAAGGGATCAGGCAATTCGATCTCCTTGCTGACCGTCACGCCGTCCTTGGTGACTCGCGGAGACCCGAACGATTTCTGCAACACCACGTTTCGGCCGGTCGGCCCCAGCGTCACCTTGACCGCCGACGACAGCTTTGACAACCCCTGCCAGAGTTGCTGTCTCGCCGCATCTTCAAACATCAATTGCTTGGGCATCTCTATCTGCTCCTCGCTTTTCGCGATTCCTGCTCTCTTGTTTCGGGCCGCGCCGTCGTTCGATGCGGCCGCTTCCGCCGGTTACAAGGGCGGCTACTCCAGGATTGCCAGAACGTCGCTCTCCTTGAGAATCACGTATTTCTTCCCGTTGATTTCCACGTCGGACCCGGCGTACTTGCCGTAGAAGACCTCGTCGCCGACGTTTACGCTCATCTTGCCGCGTCCGCCGTCCTTGAGCAGCTTGCCCGGCCCCGTTGCCAGCACCTTGCCGCGCTGGGGCTTTTCCTTGGCCGTGTCCGGCAGGACAATGCCGCCGGCCGTCTTGTCCTCGGCCTCACACTGCTCGACCACGATCCGATCATCCAAAGGCTTGATGTTCAGCTTCGCCATCGCGTCTATCTCCGTTCGTCTTCAGGCTCCGTATATGAGGACCCGTTTGTTGCCGAAAACCGTAACACCACTCGCTGCAAAAGGGCGACCGCGTCGTCCGCACGATCACATCATGTCCCCCATGCCCTCCATGTCGTCCATTCCGCCGCCCATGCCGCCGGGGCCGCCTTTTTCCTCATCCTTCTTGGGCTTCTCGGCGACGATACAGTCGGTGCTCAACAGCAGTCGTGCGATACTGCTGCCATTGACGAGCGCCGCCCGGACGACCTTCGTCGGGTCCATGACTCCGTCCTTGAGCAGGTCGCCGTAGGCGTTCGTTTCAGCGTTGTAGCCGAAAGCGCCGCTCTTGGCCTGAACCTTGGCGAGTACCACGCCCGGCTCCTGGCCGGCGTTGGCCGCGATCTGCTTGAGCGGGGCGGACAGGGCTTTGCGCACCACCTCGACGCCGGTTTTCTCGTCACCGTTGCACTTCACGTTGTCCAGAGCGTCAATACAACGAACCAAGGCCACGCCGCCGCCCGGCACGATACCTTCCTCGATGGCCGCGCGAACCGCGTGGAGGGCATCCTCGATACGAGCTTTCTTCTCCTTCATCTCCGTTTCAGTGGCCGCTCCGACGTTGATCTGAGCCACGCCCCCGGAGAGCTTGGCCAACCGCTCCTGCAGTTTCTCGCGGTCGTAGTCGCTCGTGGTGATCTCAATCTCGCGGCGAATCTGGGCGCAGCGGGCCTGAATCTCGGCCGTCTTGCCGGCGCCCTCAATGATCGTCGTATTATCGTTGTCCACCCGCACCTTCTTGGCGACACCAAGGTCGGCAATTGACACTGCATCAAGTTCAATGCCCAGATCCTTGGTGATGCATTTGCCGCCCGTGAGAATGGCGATGTCCTGGAGCATGGCCTTGCGGCGATCGCCGTATCCGGGAGCCTTCACCGCACAGACTTCCACGATGCCTCGCATCTTGTTAACCACCAGCGTGGCCAAGGCTTCACCCTCGACGTCCTCTGCGATAATCAGCAGCGGCTTCTTGGCCTTGGCGATCTTCTCGAGCAATGGAACCAGCTTCGTGACGCTCGAGATCTTCTCCTCGTGGATCAGGATGTAGGGCTTTTCCAGAACGGCTTCCATTGCGTCCTGGTCGGTGATGAAGTGCGGGCTAAGGTAGCCACGGTCAAACTGCATGCCTTCGACGAGGTCATAGTTCGTTTCCGCGCTCTTGCCTTCTTCGACGGTGATCACGCCGTCCTTGCCGACTTTCTCGAAGCACTGGGCGAGCAATTCTCCGATGCTGCGGTCATTGTTGGCTGAGATCGCGGCGACGTTGATCAGGTCCTCGCGGGCCGTGACCTTGACCGGCTTGGCCAGTTTGTTGAGGGCCTCGGTAACCGCCTCGACGGCCTTGGCGATTCCTCGGCAGAGGGCCATAGGGTCGGCCCCGGCCACGATGTTTCGCAAGCCTTCGCGATAAATGGCCTCGGTCAGTACGGTCGCGGTGGTGGTGCCGTCGCCGGCGGCGTCACTGGTCTTGCTCGCCGCCTCCTTGACCAACTGGGCACCCATGTTTTCGTACTTGTTGGTCAGGTCGATCTCCTCGGCAACCGTCACGCCATCTTTGGTGACCGTCGGCGAGCCCCAACCTTTGTCGAGCACGGCATTCCGGCCGCGGGGCCCCAACGTGCTCTTGACCGCCCGTGACAGCTTTTCCACGCCGGCCAACAAGCTTGCTCGGGCCTCGTCATCAAATGCCAATTGTTTCGCAGCCATGTCCTTGGTTCTCCTTGGTGTTCACTTGCCCGGCCCAACCCGGCCGGGGCGTTCGTACCTACGTCGACAGGGATTCTCCCCTTGGCTGGCAGTCAGGGCAAACAGGGTGCCACAAGAGGCATGCGGCACGAAGTGTTACGCTTAACTCTTTTGAAAATTTGAAATTACGACAATCTGAATCGTCAGATCTGAGCCCCTCGCCGCCGTGCCAGCGTGGCAGCAATCCCGTCCGGTATGCCATAGTGACAGGGCCGCGAACACGTCCAGTAAATCACAATAGCGGCGGTCTTTGCCACCGGAAGCCAGATCCTGATCTTTAATTTTATGAAAACCGATTTGCTTTTTATTAAAATCGACCATACAGTTGATGCATGTGGCCAACGGCCATGCCAGCAAGGATAAGACCAATAACTTGAGGCAGAGTCATGGGATCGTATGAAACCGAGCCACATCCCCTGACGAGATTAGATAGTAGCGACCTCGACTTTGTCCTTCAGTTGGTTCTGGCCTCCGGTTCTTTGAAGGACGTGGCGGCCGCCTACGGCGTCAGTTATCCGACAATCAGGGGGCGGCTGGACCGGTTGATTGCCCGCGTCAGGCAAGTGCTGGCAGGCAAGGCGGCGGACGTCATGGCCGAAACGCTGGCGGATCTCGTTGAACGGGGGGAAGTAACCACGTCAGCAGCAAGGTCCATACTCGATTTGCACAGACGTGCAATCCAGGCAACTAAGGAGCACAACAATGAGCGAACCGTGGTTTGATGCTAACACGTTCGGCACGATGTATGGCATCATCGGCGGGGGCGTGGGGGGAACACTGTGCGGCGTTCTCGGGGCGATAGGCGGAATCCTGGCCCCGCGAGGCAAGGGACGACGATTCGTCCTTGGGTCCATGGCCTTCTTCGTCGTGGCAGGCGCGGTCCAACTGATCATCGGCCTGATCGCCCTGGCGTCCGGGCAGCCGTACGGCATCTGGTATCCGATGGTTCTTTGCGGGGTTATTTTGGTTGCCGTGATGGGACCGTTGATTCCCGTCGTCCGTAACCGCTACGCGCAAGTCGACCAACGTCGTATCGACGCCGAAGCGATCAGGCGAAGCTAAATGAACCCCGCGTGCTTCTGCCTGAGTAAGCCATTCTAAGCGGCCCGCCTCGAGAGCCGGCCGCTTTGTAGCGCATCCGGAACAACCGAGGGGCTCCAGCGCAATCCGACAATGCTAGACGCTGCCGTTGTGAAGCCGCGACAGGCCTGCAGTTCAACGCCGGCGAGGTCTCGGAGATCACCCTGCCAATCGGCGACCTGAAGGACTGGGAACTGAAGCACTCCGAGTGGCACCGCGCGGGCACGACCCAGCCGGCCACGGCCCCCGCCGCAGGTGAGGCTTCAGCCGGCCGGTGAAGTGACACCGCAAGTTGCCGATCACGGGGACCCGCAAGTATGATGGAGTGTGGCCCGATAGAAGGACCACCGACGCAACCACGGTGCCGTTGTGAAGAACGTTACTCAAACCATATACGTGAACGGGGTACTCAAGCCCCTTGAACCGTTGCCCCTGCAGGAGCACCAGCGGGTATGGCTGACTGTCCAGCCCATGAACGGCAAGTCATCGTCATCACGTGCCGAGGCGATCGAACGTCTGCGCAGCGGCATCGCTCGAATGGGCTTCAACTCCGGCGGCGAGCCGCCAACTCGTGACGAACTGCATGATCGCTCTTGACACAAACGTCCTTCTTGTACTCTGGAAACATACCTGCCCAAAGAGTGCCGGAATTGGAGATCATCAACCCCTTCGTACAGTAGCCTTCGGGAACGTTCAAAGACGGCAGGTCTCAGTCGCCCGAGGCGACTTCGACCGTGCCCTACCTCGCGCTCATTCGCGATCCGGCATTCCGGCGATGTGCTCGAGAGCCAGCATCAGGGCTTGGGTGCCCTTGCGGCCGTGGCCGAGGGCTTGCACCGCCACGTAGAGCTGATGAGCGAGTGCCAGGCCGGGCAGAGGCAGATTCATGCGCTTGGCTTCCTCCAGCGCGATGCCCATATCTTTGACGAAGTGATCGACGAAGAAGCCCGGATCGAAGTTGCGCTTGCAGATGCGCGGAGCGAGGTTTTCGAGCGACCAGCATCCGGCCGCTCCTCCGCTGATGCTCTTGAGCATCGTCTCGACGTCGAGCCCGGCCTTGCGGGCGTAGATCAGGCTCTCGCACATGCCGATCATAGTGCCGGCGATCTGGATCTGGTTGCACATCTTGGCGTGCTGACCGGCGCCGGCCGGTCCCTGGTGGACGACGGTCTTGCCCATCGTCTCCAGCAGCGGCCGGACGCGCTGCACGATTTCCGCCTCCCCGCCTACCATGATTGACAGCCGGGCCTCACGCGCCCCGACGTCGCCGCCTGAGACCGGGGCATCCACGGCATGCAGGCCCTTGGCCCTTGCGGCTGCGTCGATCTCGCGGGCCAGTGAAGGCTCTGTCGTGGTCATGTCGATGAGAATTGTTCCTGGCCGTGCGCCTTCGAGAACACCGTCCTTGCCCATGTAGACTTCTCGCACGTCGCGGGGAAAGCCCACCATGGTGAACACCACGTCCGACGCCTCGGCGACCTGCCGGGGCGTGTCGGCCCACACTGCACCGCGGTCGAGCAGTGGCCTTGCCTTGTCCCGCGTACGGTTGTGGATTGTGATAGAGGCCGCGCGCGCCATGACGTGACCGCACATCGACACGCCCATCACGCCGGTGCCAATCCAACCGATTCGATGCTGGTCGGAAGACATGTGATGATCTCCTGAGACTACGTGACCGCGAGAGTCTTGACCACCTTGACGAGCCGGCGGCTTTATGCCGCCGGTCTTCACGGAACCCATCAGACCACGGTGATAAAGCCCGTGGCTCGTCAAGAGTTCGTTGACTTCGCGAGGGGCCGGTCCATAATGGAGTCCATGGACCCCGTCATCGCCCTTCTTACCGATTTCGGTACCCGCGACCATTATGTCGCCTGCATGAAGGGCGTTATTCTACAGATCAACCCGCGAGCCATCATCGAAGACATTACCCACGAGATCAACCCGCAGGACATCTACCACGGCGCGTTTGTGCTACGTCAATGCCTGCCTTGGTTTCCACCCAAGACGATCTTTGTGGCGGTGGTTGACCCGACGGTGGGTACCAACCGGCGGATCCTGGCCGCTCGATACAGCGATCGATATGTCCTGGCTCCGGACAACGGCTTGCTGACGCTTGTCCACCGCGACGCCGTGCTGCAGGGGGTAAGGTCGGTTGAGAATCACCAATACTTCGCCGCACAGGTTTCGAGGACATTCCACGGGCGAGATATCTTTGCGCCGGTGGCCGCTCACCTGTCCAAGGGCGTTGCGTTTGATCATCTGGGACCGGTGGTCGACAGGATGGAAGTGTTGAGCCTGTCCCGGCCGCGGATCCATCCCGACGGAACCGTTGACGGAGAAGTGGTCCTGATCGACCACTTCGGCAATCTCATTACCAACATCGCGGTCACTGATCTGACGGCGGCCAACATCCGGCGACACCACCTGCACGTCACGGTTGGCGAGACGGTTATCGGACCCCTTCGGGACTCCTATGCCGACGTGCCGCCCGGCCAACCCGTCGCGTTATTAGGCAGCTCGCAGATGCTTGAAATCGGCATCAACGGCGGCAACGCCGCCAAGACTCTGGGAGGGGCTCGGGGCACGCCCGTCATCCTTCGCTAAGCCAGACCGCCTTTTTGCGGGCCGCAACCGGAGCGCACCGCCATCCACAAACATGCGCGCGGGCCGCATAGATCCCTGGTCAATAGGGCTCTGAACAACGGCACGCGATCACACAACAGAGCAGGGCAAAGACCTGTCGGAGTCATGTCGCGTTCCGCATCCGAGGCGACATGGAGTCGGGGATGGTCATGAAAGAGATGAACCGGCTAGCGCCGGAAGATCGGACTGCGGTCTTCCGCACCGCGTAGGCGGGCTGGATCGGCCGTAGCGGGCGCCCGGCTTCACATTTGCCTGGTCGTCGCGGGTTTGCGATACTGTGCTGCCGCCCCTCTGACCGTTCTGTTGCGACTGCGGGCCATGAAGGGGGTACAAGACTCTCAGGCGGAATCGGATGAGTGCTCAAGACTCCTGGTCACGACGAAGGTTTCTGTCACCACGGGGTCTGGGTGCATCCACCGGCGGACTGATCGCCGCGCTTGTGCCACAGATCCCCAAACGACCACGTTCGGCGGGCAAGTACTGCCAGCACTGGTGTGTTTCTCGCCGGGCCATGGGATGCGAATTCACCGTCATGCTACCTCCGGATCAACCCAGCCCCATGGCGTCGGCTGAGGCAGCCCTCGACGAAATCGGGGAGTTGGAAGATCTGCTGAGCGTTTATCGTGGGGACAGCGCCGTTTCGCGTTTGAACCGCCAGGCCGCCGAGGCCCCTGTTCGAGTCAACTACCGGCTTTACGAGCTGCTCAAGCAAGCGGCCCAGTTGACGTGGCAAACGGATGGGGCCTTTGACGTCGCGACGGGCGCGATGGTCAAGGCGTGGGGGTTCCTGCGAGGACCCAAGCGGGTGCCTTCCGAGACTGAACGCCGGGAGGCATTCGCCCGGAGCGGCATGAGACATGTTGTTTTCGACGATGAGGCGATCTCCGTTCATTACGCCGTCCCCGGACTTGAGATCAACCTGGGGAGCATCGGCAAAGGTTACGGTATCGACCAGGCGCTTAAGCGAATGATGGCCGATTTCGGCACCGACTGTGTGCTGATCCAAGGAGGCCGCAGCAGTGTGCGGGCCGTCGGGTCTCCGGCGGACGATGGTCGGGGCTGGCTGCTCGGTATCCAGGATCCGCTTTCGCCGGATCGTCAGCTCGGCACGGTCTATCTGAAAGACCGAGCGCTGGCCACGTCCAGCGCGGTCAACCAGTTTTTTGAGGCACAGGGACACCGCTATGGCCACCTGATCGATCCCCGGACGGGGTGGCCCGCCGACGGCCTGGCCAGCGTCACCGTCCTGGCACCTGATGCCGCTACGGCCGATGCTCTGTCCACGGCTTTGTTTATCATGGGGCTCGACAAGGCGGCCGCTTTCTGTCAGAATCACCCCGAGATTGCCGCTCTCCTCGTCCCAAACCGGAATGGGGACGACGGCCAGGACGCACGGCCACGTGTCGTGACCTTTAACCTACCGCCGGAAGACGTTAGACTGATGCCCGGCAACGACCTGCCGGGTTCTTGAGAGTTGCCTGACGGAGCGATTTCGCCACCAGAGAATTCATAGGTGAAGACAAGATCATGGCTCAGCTAAGACCGACATCACAGCCTGCATCGCAGCAACCGCCTCCCCCGACGCCGCAACTGGCAAAGCCTCAGACCGTCGCAACGGTGCGGATGTTCACCGGGTGGACGATTGCCCTGCTGGTCATCCTCCGAATCTTCATCGGCTGGCATTTCTTCATTGAGGGAGTCTACAAACTATGCCAGCCCGACTGGCGGGCGACCAGCTACCTGGTGGCCTCCGCGGGCCCCTTCCGCGAGTACTTCCGGAAATTCGTCAAGGACGTCGATGGTCGTGAAGCCCTGGCAATCAACGATCCCGGCATTCTCGAAGGCAACGAACTGGATGGCCCAAAGGTCGCCGCACTGAGCAAGGCGCTCGAGGAGAGCCTGGCCGCCAGACTGGACGAGATTTACGACCGGACGGTCAGTTTTTACGGACTGGACAGCGGCCAGCAAGAAGAAGCCAGGAAGATCAAGGAGGGAAAAAAGGCCGAGCTGGACCTGCTTTGCCGCGATAAGGACTTCATCGCGCAAATCTGGGATTACAAGGTCCTTCTGGATGAAATCTCGCGGCAGGAAAAGGTTGCGGACGCGACGGTTCTGGCTTTCGAGCGAGAGCGACTGCAGGATATGTACAAGCGCAAGGCCCGGATCCGGGCCGCGCTGGTCGCGCGTGCGGATAAAATCATGACCGGCCTGCCGACGGCCGTGTACAAGGCGAAACGCACCGCAACGGACGACAAGGGCGCGAAGGTGGAAAAAGCACTGCTGACCGAGTCGCAACTGAGCAAAGGGTACATGAAAACGGATTTCAGCCCGTCGAGGTTCAGCGACTTTTCGAACAAGTGGGGGCTGACCATCGTCGGCGCGTGCCTGATCCTCGGATTGTTCACCCGGCTGGCGTGCCTCGGAGCCGCGGGCTTGCTGGCAATGTATTACCTCGCCATGCCGCCGCTGCCGGGCGTTCCCGAGGGGCCGTCCGAGGGGCACTACCTGATCGTAAACAAGAACCTGATTGAATTGGTGACGGTGCTGATGTTGGCAACCACGCGGGTCGGCCGATGGGGCGGCCTTGATGGGTTGCTGGCCAGCAAAGCGAAGCCGGCGGTTTGACCCACAGGATCAATGTTTTTCGGAAAGGCTGATTATCAGGAGTCTCCGTAACCGGAGTCGACTACAGAGAGCAAAAAGGATCTCAACACATGGTACTGAATGCCCAACAACGTCAGATCGGTCGAGACAACTTCGGGGACGCCAGCAGCGAGGTCTTCAGGATCACCCGGCGACAGATGCTCAGCGCTGGGCTGGTCATCCCGACGGCCGCCGCCATGTACTGGGGATACGGCAAGCTCAAAGGGGCACCGGTGAAAACCGCTCTGATCGGAACGGGCGACCAGGGTTGCTACGCCCACATCTCACAAAGCAACCCGGAGTACGTCGATTTCGTAGCCTTCTCGGACATCCGTCCGTCGAGCCAGCAACGTGCCCGCGACGCGTTCAAGGCGCTGTATGGTCCTGAGAAGGCCAACAAGATCAGGCTGGAAGAGGACTATCACAAGCTTTTCGACGACCCGGACATCGAGTTGGTCATCATCGCTTTACCGCTGCACCTGCACGCGCCGGCCACGATCGCGGCCCTGCAAAAGGGCAAGCACGTCCTTTGTGAGAAACTCATGGCTAAAACGGTCACCGAGTGCAAGCAGATGGTCAACGCGGCGGCGGCGAACAACCGATTCCTGGCCATTGGGCATCAGCGGCACTACAGCTACATGTATGCCAACGCCCTGTCGCTCATCAAGCAGGGCGTCGTGGGGGACATTCGCCACATTCACGCCTACTGGCATCGTAACCAGACCGGGTTCGACAGTTGGAGCAAGGAGATCCCGCCGGAGGACCGGAAGGTGGACATTGCCAAGTACGGGTACGAGAGCTACGAGCAGCTTGTCCGGTGGCGAATTGACAACCGCACGGGCGGCGGCCTGATGGTCGAGTTGGGCAGCCATCAGTTGGACGCGGCCAGCATTTTCCTGAACCACAAGCTGCCGACGGAGATGGTCGGGACCGGCGTGACCTCCTATTTTAAGGACGGGCGCACCATCGCGGATCACATCTTCATGCAGTATTTGTTCGGCGACCAGAATGTTTTCAAGAGTCTGCCCGACCGAGCGAAGGAGCCGACAACGGCAAGCGCTCCGGCAGAACCGGTTCTGTTGCCCCTGCCGTACACGACCGACAACACGGTGGTCACCTATTCGTCGATCTCAACCAATGCGTTCGACGGTTACGGGGAGCAGGTGAACGGATCGCGAGCGACACTCATCATGGACCGCGAGATGGAAGCGTATCTGTTCTACGAGGACTTCAAGGATAAGTCCAAGGACACGCGGGTTGACACCCGCATCGCATGGGCCGAGAACCGCATCGGCAAGCCGGTGATGTCGTCGGGCGGCACGGCGGCCTGGGGCAGCGCGGTGGGTACGGCGGACACGTTGACCAGCCGCGGCTACCGCGAGGAGCAGGAACACCTGGCCTGGCTGATCCGCGAGATCGGCAAGCCCGATCCCAGCCGGCCTGAGATGAAGCCCCGCTGTGACGGCTTGGTTGCCCTGGCCGACGCGGTTGTCGCCCTCTGCTCGAACATCGCCATGGAAAAAAAGAAGCGGATCGTCATGAACCCGAAGTGGTTCGATCCGAGCGACCCGGCCAACCCCGAGTCGGAAGTCTGATCACGGTCTGCAAAAAAACCGCAAGACGCGGCGGCCGGCACGAAAACGCCGGCCGCTTCTGTTTGGAGAGTCTATCAGCGATCAGTGTTCAGCAATCGACAAGAGAGCAACTGGGTCGCCACAATGCCATGACGATGTCAGCTCGAGCAGGCGGGATCGGCCAAGATGTTTGCTCCGCTAAAGCACGCCTGCTCGATGCTAAAATCGGACTGGTCGACGTCGCTGTCCGTGTCGAAGTCCACCCTTTGGCATTCGGCCGTGCCACTGTGGGGAACACCCGGGCCTGAGGCACAGGCCTCGAACAGGATCATGTCGTCCTCGTCCACGTCGCCGTCATGATCGAGGTCCGCTCGGACATCCGGAATGGACACCGCCACGGTGACCGTCTTCATCAGTTCCGGCGGGGCCTTGCCGTTGTTGTTCCACAGATCGTGCATCACCTGGCCCGCGTTGTTGGTGGTGTTCTCAGCTAGCAGGAATTCCACGTATTCCTTGCTGGTGCTCTGGTAGTAGAGCGTCACAGTGGCCGAGACGGCGCCAAACGGCACCGCGTACCATGCGTCGTCCCAGTACTGCCCGTCATCGTACTCATGACCCACCGGGGCCCCGCCGAAGCTGGCGAACAGGGCGTTGCTGAAGCCTCGCGGCGGGATGCGGTTATCCTTGTAGATCTTGTTGTTCAGGACGAAATGGAACGACGGGCCGGGATCTTCGCCCGCCAGGGAAGCCACGTCGACGTCCAGACCCGGCTTGGCCTCGTAGATTCTGGCGGCGGCATCATGACTCAGCGTACCTGATTCGGCGTCGTAGGCCGCCGACTCAGCCAGCAGGTTGCTGTCCTGGTCGTAGAACTTGACATTGATCCACATGCGTCGCCCTTCGGGATAGCCTGTTGGGAGTTTATGGCCGGTTTCGTTGGTCACCGTCACCTTCAGGCGCGTGCCGTCCTGTGCTGCGGCCATGCTTGCCGCGTTCTGCAACATGTAACGAGATCTCATCTGCCCGCTCTGCATCGCGGCGGCGCCTGCCTGCCCGGGGAACATCGTCGGCAGAAGGCCGCTCAACCACGCACTGCCGCCGGTCATGTCGTGCAGGGGCAGATCCGTCCGCGTAGGCGGGTTGCCGAAGTTGCAGCCCTTTCCGGTCACGTCGCGAAGGTGGCAGTCCTGACAGGTGGCAACATACTGCTTGTTCCCGCCGAACTGCGGGGCATAAACACCCGCGGGCGTGTTGTAGTCGCTGAAAAACCACTCGCTGTAGGTCCGCTCGATGGGCATCAGGGTGTGCGAGTAGAAACTCGCCGCGGGCGTATCGAACGCGTTCGGCGGGTAGTTGCCGTGGAGGTCCTTTTCAAAGGCGGGATTGCTCACGTCGTGACATGTCCCGCAGAGTGCCGCCTCGCGGTGGAACGGGGAGACCAGAATCGGATGCCCGCTGGTGGCGTCGACGAACGGTCCTCGGCGGGCCCCCGTGGGGTCGATGACGAACATGCCGTTGGCGAAGGTGTTTGGAACCGACAACATGCCGGCAAGGATGGCCTGGTCCCCTATCGGGCTGACACCCGGCGTATAGATGGGATCGACGAGTCTGTGGCAGAAGTCGCACGAGACGCCGTTCATATCCGTCGCCAGCATTTGCGTCCCGTCGGTCGGGACCGATCGGCCTCGCAGCCAGCCCTTGGGAATATGGCATCGCAGGCAAAGGTCGCCCGAATCGGGGGCATCCTGATTGGCCACGGCCAGACACGCCTCGAACAGCGGATCCAGCGAAGCATGAGCCATCATGCTTCCCTGCCAGTTAAAATGAGGCTCCACGTTGGCGTCATAGCCGCCGTGGCAGACCTCGCAAGCCGCCGGGTCATTCAGCGTTCCGGCCTCGAAAGGCTGACTGCCGGGCATGTCGAAGTCGCGGAGCGTTGTGGGGGCGATACCGCCGGGCGCTCGTTCAACGGTGAACGGGGCATCACTCTCATCTTGTCCGGAGTTGAAGGCGTTGTCGATCGCCACCACTCGCACGAACGCGGCGGTGCTCGGCCGGTTCGGGACGAAGAACGTGTGACTGCCGCTGTTGCTCAGGCCTTTGGCGATAGGCTTGAACGTGGCACCGTTGTCGTCCGAGAGGTAGATGTCCACGGCGGCTATGCCGCTGGCGTCCGTGGCCGTCCATAGAACGATAGCGGCCGCGTTGCCGGTGAGCGTGTCGCCGCCGTTGGGAGACAGCACCTGCACAGTCGGTGGCGTGGTGTCATTACCCGCGGTGGGTACCAGGTGGGTCTGGATCTCCGAAACAGTGACGTTCGAGACATTCGAGACGTTTGCCGGCGTCAGGCCCGGAAAGGTCGGCGTGTTGGAGAATTGATTGACAGCGGTGATCTCGACCACGCTTGTGAAGCCGTCGCCGTCCGGGTCTTCGTTGCCTATGGATTGGACCGCCTGTCTGCGCCCGTTGGGATTGTTGGCGAAGTTGGGCAGGACCTCGCCCAGCCGGACGCCGTACGGATTGCGCGTGCCGCCGCCGGTGAAATCGTAGTGGCACACGCCGCAATGACCCGGACGACTGGGCACCGTGTCGAGGGTTGATCCCACGGCGACGGGGTATGCGCTGAAAAACGCGTCTCGAATGTTGGCCCGCCCATAAGCTTCGCCGGCGGTCGCCGCCGCCATCACGGCAACGCCGCAATAGGCAAGACGCCGACTCCAAGGGCAGTTGAAAACGCGGGACCTCATTGTCCTCCTCCTCTTTCCGATTGGGCTGCTCGATGCGTCGTTGCGATCGGCCCTTTGTCCGGTCCGCCACGAATGTGCCAGGTCTCTAATCGCCCGCACAAAACGGATATGCATTCGCATGCATTGTAAGAAAAAGACTGCACTCGAGTAAACGCCAAAACAAGATTGGGGTAATTGCCGCAAGTGGGTCGAGATGACAACCGTCAGCATCGGATTGAAGCAGACCATTCCAGTACTATTCACTCCGCAGCACAAGTGGCTGCTTCGCGTCGTGTCGCCGGCCTCCTATCCCGAAGCTCCTGCGCGTCCCGTTTGCTTCATGCTGTCGTCGCAGCCTCTCTGTCTTCAGATGGTCCTGCCCATCAACCTCTCATACCGGCAGCGGCCAGCGGAGCCCCGACCGCCGGCCCCGAACTTCCGAGACGCTTCGGTCGGGACAAGCTGCCCGTGTGATTTGTGGCTGACGCAACCTAGCCGTTATCATGTTCCCGATAAGAGAGGTGACCCATGAGCAACCTGTTTGACGTCAAGGGCAAAGTCGTGGCGATTACCGGCGGAGGCGGAGTGTTGTGCGGCGGCATTGCCGAATACCTGGCGGCGTGCGGGACGAAAGTGGCGGTGATGGATTTGAAGCTGGACGCCGCTGAAGAGGTCGTTCGCAGAATCGTCGCCGCCGGGGGCATTGCCACGGCCATCAATGCCAACGTTCTGCAACGGGACAGCCTCGAAGCCGCTCACAAGCAATGCGTCGAAACACTCGGCTCGGTCGATGTCCTGATCAACGGCGCCGGCGGCAATCACCCAGCGGCCACCACCGGGCCGGACAAGAAGTTCTTCGACCTGCCCATCGACGCGTTTCAGAAGGTCATGGACCTGAACATCATCGGCACAATCCTGCCGTCGATGGTTTTCGGCAGGGCGATGGCCGAGCGCGGCGAGGGCGTAATCGTGAACATCGCGAGCATGAACGCTTTCAAACCGCTGACTCGCATCCCGGCTTACTCGGCCGCCAAGAGCGGGGTGAAGAACTTCACCGAGTGGCTGGCCGTGCATATGGCACAGGAGTACTCACCAAAGATCCGGGTCAACGGGGTTGCGCCAGGGTTTTTCCTGACGCACCAGAACCGATTCTTGCTGATGGACCAGGCGACCGGCAACCTGACCCAGCGCGGCCAACAGATCATCGCTCACACACCGATGAACCGCTTCGGCGACCCGCAGGATCTTTACGGCACGATCATCTGGCTGATTTCCCCCGCCTCGCAATTCGTCACCGGGATCACCGTGCCGGTTGACGGTGGTTACAGCGCGTTCGGGGGAGTGTGAAGAAGGGTTCGGTGGTCAGAGTTCAGGGTTCAGATTCCCGAGGGCTGGCCTTCGACGCGCGTCCGAGGTTCGGAGGGCAAGAAGAGGGATATCAGTACGCCAGGAATGGCAGGCCCATCATGCATTCATCGAAGTGCCCGGTGGCGGTGTCTTCGATCTGTTCCAGGGTCTTCTCGCTACTCCACGGATATGCTTCCCACGCCTGTTTCTCAAGGTCGCAGAAGAGCTGCTGCCATAGGGGATCGAGGCTGTCGATCTGGATGTTCACGGCCGCGATCCGAAAACAGTGTGGCGGGTCAATGAACTGGCCACAGATGCGGGCTGTCGTCTCCTCGTCTCCATAATATTCCTCAAGCAACTCGGTGATTGGGCCGTAGTCATGCCCCCCGGAGGCGGTCAAGGCGTCGGAGGCGGCGTCGATTCGCGATGAGAGCTGGTCGTCGACCAATGGCCTGTCGCTGCCGCCGTCGCCCTGGCACATCAAGCCCATACAGACCGCCGCCAGCAGGCCGGCAGAGGCCAAGCGACTGCCCGCGAGACGCCGGCGATTCGCACGGCTTGGGTATTGTGAACTCGGCATGGCCCCTCGCTCCCGCGGCAGCAACACATCCTCGCAAGTGCCCGCCGCCCTCTCTTATTCCATACCCCCCCGATGGCCGAGTCAAGCACGTTCTCGAACAGAGATGCAGAATGAAGCTCTTGGATGACATATCGGACGCTGATCTCGAGGTTGCGGCTGCCCGCTGAGTTCGGTTGGCATCAATTTCAAATCTGAGATTGCAGATTTGAGATACGGCTGGTCCCGGATTCCCATCCGGGACCACTCTGCTGACGATTCCCATCGTCATTCGAGGAGATGGCGTACCGCATGCCGAATGGATTCGGCGAGGAACGCGGCCCGGAAGGGATTCCGGGCCGAGCGATTGGCATCGATCATAAATCTGAGATTGCAGATTCGAGATTCGCACAACATGCCAGCGTGGAAACGGCGGTGCGTCGTGGTGAATGGTATTCGCCCCACCCCTGTCGGGGCCAACAGCCAAGAGCCAATAGCTTCCTTCACCCCCCCAACCACGCCGCCAGCAGGTCGATCGCCGCCTGGAGGTCCTTTTTGTGCTCGGCTTCGGTGATGGTGTGGATATACCGCGTCGGAATGGAGATGGTGACCGTCTTGCGGCCGATGCCCGCCTGCTGAATGGTGGCCGCGTCGGTGCCGCCCAGCGGCAGAACTTCGAGCTGATAAGGGATCTTCTTTTTCTCGGCCACGGCGGCGAACTCGTCGAGCAGTCCGCGGTGGCTGATGGAACGGCCGTCCATGATCTTGAGGGCCACCCCCTTGCCGAACGCGGTGATACTCTCATTCTTCTCGATCCCGGGCGTGTCGCAGCACAGTGTCGTGTCGAGGGCGATACCGACGTCGGGTTCGATCCCAAAGGTGGTCGGCCCGGCCCCCCGGCAGCCGACTTCCTCCTGGACCGTGGCGGCGTAGTAGATCTCGTAAGGGCTCTTCTTGCCGACCTTGCGGATGGCGTTGATCGCCACCCAGGTGGCCGCCCGGTTGTCCAGGCACTTGCCGGTGACCACGTCGCCGATTTCCTCGAAGTTCTGAATCAACGTAACCGGGTCGCCGATGCGAACAAGCTTTTCGACCTGGGTCTTGGACATGAACAGATCCACAAAGAACTCGCCGACGGTGTAGGTTTTCTTCTTTTCCTCGTCGGTGGCGATATGGATCGGGCGGCCGGCGGGGTTGAGCACCCCGACCAGGTCCTTTTTGCCCTGCACCAGGACGCGCCGGGCGAAGAGATTGCGCGTATCGAAACCACCGACGTTCTGCACCCGCAGAAAGCCGTTGTCGTCGATATGCCGGACGTAAAACCCAATCTCATCGATGTGGCACGCGATGAGCACCTTAAGAGGCGGTTTGGAGCTCTTACGCCCGGGGCGCTTTCGGCAGATCAAGTTGCCCATGGGATCGACGCGGACGTCGTCGAAGAGACCTTTGATCTCGGCCTTGATCACCTCGCGAACCCGTTCTTCACGGCCCGGCACGCCGGGCGTCTCGATCAGTTTCTTGAGAAACCTCATGGTTCGTCCCCATAGCGAACGGCGGCCGGCGTTCGCGCCAGCCGGTGAGGCAGTGTCGAGTCCGCCGCAGCGGACGAGACCTGCCGTCTCATCAAGCGGGGGCCGGCAGGTCTGCGCCGCCCTTGGCGGCTCCGACCATGCCCTACGTGCTCAACACCCGATCTCACCCGCCGCGACGGACCAATTCACGGAAGCTGCTCATCAGCCTGCGGGTTACCGGGCCGGGGTTTCCGTCGCCGATCGGTCGGCCGTCGATCTTGGTCACGGGGATGACCTCGGCGGCCGAACCGGTCAGGAAGCACTCATCCGCCACGTAGAGATCGTGGCGGGTCAGGTCCATCTCCCGCAACGGGATCTTCAACTCGCGGGCCAACTCGATCACCACGTCTCGGGTGACACCTTCAAGAATGCCGGCGGTGATCGGCGGTGTCTGGATGCCTCCGTCGCGCACCAGGAAGATGTTGTCGCCGGTGCACTCGGCCACGTATCCCAGATGGTTGTACATGATGGCCTCGTAAACGCCGGCGTCGAGGCCTTCGATCTTGGCCAGGATGTTGTTCAGATAATTGCAGCTCTTGATCCGCGGGGCCACCGCGTTGGGATGGTTCCGCACGACCGACGCACTGATCACCGCCATACCCTTCTCGTAGAGTTCCTTCGGGTACAGCTCGATCTGGTCTGCGATGATGAACACCGTCGGGTTGGCGGTTCTCGTGTGGCTGAGGCCCAGATAGCCCACGCCACGGGTGACCACCAGACGGACATATCCGTCCCGGACGTTGTTGGCAGTGACAGCCTCGTTGACCGCCCGGGTCATTTCGTCAAGGGTCATCGGCAGTTCAAGCCGGATCGCGCGAGCCGAGTGCTCGAGCCGGCGCAGGTGTTGCGCAAGACGGAACACCCTCCCATCGTAGACCCTCAGCCCTTCGAAAACGCCGTCGCCGTAAAGGATACAATGATCGAAGACGCTGATCTTCGCCTCGGCTACCGGCACGATCCTGCCATTGAACCAGATCTTCAGATCGGGTCTTGGGTCGAACGGGTTGGGCTTGTCGAAATTCATATTCTGCTGTCCGTAGAACCACAATCGCCCCGTCGGGGGCTCTTCACGCTTTTCGATTCGTTACCCTGCCATCCGCCAGGTGAACGATGCGATGGGCCGCCGCGGCCACCACCGGATCGTGAGTGACCATGACAATGGTCTGACCTTCCTGGTTGAGCGTCTTGAGAACACCCAGTATCTCCTTTCCGGTTGCCGCGTCCAGATTACCCGTCGGCTCGTCGGCAAGCAAGACTTGCGGACGGTTGACCAGGGCGCGGGCGATGGCGACCCGCTGGCGTTCTCCGCCGGACAGCTCGTTCGGCCGGTGTCTGATGCGTTCGCCGAGACCCAGACGATCGAGCAGCTCGGCCGCGTATCGCCGGCGCCGACGCCCTTCGGAGAACCAGCCAAGAAACGAGGTGCCCACCATGCCGGGCAAAAGGGTGTTTTCCAGGACATTCAGCTCCGGGAGCAGGTGGTAGAACTGGAAAACAAAGCCGAAATGCACGTTTCTCAGCCGGTCTCGCCGGGCGTTTGGCACTTTGAATACGTCCTGGTTCTCAAAGACCACCGTGCCTTCGTCGGGGAGATCCAGCGCCCCGAGGATATGCAGCAGGGTACTCTTGCCGCTGCCGGAACTGCCCATGATCGCCAGGAACTCGCCGCGCTGCACCGCCAGCGACACCCCTTTGAGCACCTTGAGCACAACCTTGCCCAGGATGTACGACTTGCGAACGTTGACCGCATGGAGGATGGCGTCACTCATATCGCAAAGCCTCCACCGGCCAGACCCGCGCCGCCTTGTTCGCGGCGATCAGCGACCCAAGCATCGAGACGACAATGGCGACCATGTAGATAAACGCGGCATGCCAGGGATTCACCTCATTCGGTATGCGTTCGAAGATGTAGACCTGCGGGTTCCAGACCTCGGCCTTCGGACTGATCCATTTGAGCAGATCCTGAACCTCGTTGATGTAGTGGACGAACAAGACGCCGATGACCGTGCCTACTGCGCCGCCGACCACGCCTACGGCCGCCCCGTATGAGATGAAAATGCCCGCGACGCCGAGCGACGTGGCCCCGACGCTCTTGATGATGCCGATATCGCGGGTCTTCTGCTGCACGATCATGTAGAAGACGCAGCCGATCAGCAAAACCGCCACGAAACTGATGATGCCGAACAGGATGGTGACCAGGTACTTCTCTTTCTCCACAGCCTCAATGAACGTCCGCTGCTTCTCCTCCCAGGTAAGCACCCGGACGCCGACCATCAGGTTCGGGTTTTTCACCAAAGCCAGCCGCGGTCCGGAAAACGCGTCCCATCGGGCCCGAATGGCGTTTCTGACCGCCAATACATCCGCGCCTGGTTTGAGCTTGATCTGCACCTGGGACGCTCGCGCGTGGTTGACGACCTTCTGCCCGGTGTCTTCATCCGTCCATTCGCGGTAGTTCATGTTGAGCAGCTTTTGAAGGCGGTCGAAATCAACGTAGGCGGCCATTGAATCGATATCATAAACGCCCGTACGGCAGTCATCCGCGAAGCGGAAGATGTCTCTGACCGGACCCGTGGCGTCTCTGAGCTGGCCGCTCTCGGTGATCGGTACGAGTGTGACCTGTACCTCCTCGCCGCGACAATGGTACCGCTCATAGTTTCCCTTCTCATCGCGCGTAGCGCACATGTCCGTGCCGAGGATGATGCCCGGCAGCTCCGAGCCGTACCACATGGGGCCGGGCCGGTCGGATGCCGCCAGCTCCTCAAGGGGCACCGGCCAGTATTGGCCGACGCGGTTGTAAGGCCACCTCTTGTCGATGGGAGCTTTGGCCCGCTCTTGCGGCGTGGCTGAAGCCCACCATTTCTGCCAGGCGGCCTCGATGTCAGGCGGGAGCACGTAGACGCCCTCGGCCGTCGGGGCGCAACCGGGAATCCGCTGCGGCGCCAGCGTCGTGGTGCCTGGATAGTACTTTTCGTAGAAAAGGCCCTTCTCAAAATCGTTGACCTTGCGATACTCATCAAGCCGGATCCCGCTGACCTGCGCCGGCTTGGTAATCTGTGAGTCCGGGTACCGTACCACGCCGTAAGTGTATATGACCGGCGTGGCCTCCTGGATGTGCGGGCCGATCTGCGGATCGGCTTTCAGTTCGTCGATGAACTCCTGATAGAAGTAGAAGCCCTGAAGCGAGGACTGGTTCTCGACGACCAGGTCGCCGAGCATGCCTCGCGAGCGGTCGCGGACCATCCGCAGAAAGCCGTCCATGACGCTGAAAACAATCAGCACCATGGCCACGCACAGGCAGACGGCCGCCACCGCAAAGAAAGCGATTCGGCGCTTGCGAAGGTATCGAAGGCAGAGGAAAAACTTATACATCGAGTCAATCAGTTCCGATCGCGGCTGCGAGTTGCCTGCCGGGCTCACGCGTCCCCGGCCTCAAGCTCCTTCGTAAGCCTCTTCCTCGTCCTCGGTACCGGTCGCCGCCTTGGGCCGCTGCAGCGGGAACAGGATGACGTCACGAATGCTCGTCGAGTTCGTCAGCAGCATCACCAGCCGGTCGATCCCCACGCCCAGCCCCCCTGCCGGCGGCATGCCGTATTGCAGGGCCAGGATGAAGTCCTCATCGAGCACCGCCATGGTCTCGTCGCGGCGTTCGCCGGCCAGGCTGCGGCGGAAATTCTCCTCCTGGACGTCCGGATCGTTCAGCTCGGTGTAGGCGTTGCCCAGCTCCGTCCCAGCCACGAACGCCTCGAAACGCAGGGCGGTGTTCGGGTCATCAGGCTTACGTCGGGTCAGAGGGCAGATCGGCGCCGGGTAGTCCAGCACAAATGTCGGCTGAATCAGCTTCGGTTCAACAGTCGCCTCAAAGACCTCGTTGATGACGATGGCGTCGTCCATGCCCTTGTGCTCGATGCCCAGTTCGGACGCCTTCCGCCGGACAGCGTCGATATCGTTGATCTTTACACCTGCGTGCTCTTCGAGCAGGTCGGCGTACCTTCGTCTTGGCCACGGCAACGTAAAGTCGAGTTCCAAGTCTCCGTATGTACGCTTATACCCACCGCCGATGCGTTCGATCGCAGCCGCGATCATGGCCTCGGTAATATCCATCATATCGTTGTAGTCGCCATACGCCTGGTAAAGTTCCAGCAGGGTGAATTCGGGATTGTGCGAGCTGTCCACGCCCTCATTGCGAAAGACTCGAGAGAACTCGAATACCCGCTCCATCCCGCCGACCAGCAGCCGCTTGAGGTAAAGCTCCGGGCTGATGCGCAAGTAGAGTCGCATATCGAGGGCGTTGTGGTGGGTGATGAACGGCCGGGCCGCCGCCCCGCCGTAGATCGGTTGAAGCACAGGGGTTTCGACCTCGAAGTAGCCGCGGTCTACCAGGCAGCGACGAATCGCGTCGATGATCAGGCTCCGCTTCTTGAACGTCTCCCGGACAGCCGGATTGGCGAACAGGTCGACGTATCGGCGGCGGTACCGCAGGTCAATGTCCTTCAGGCCGTGCCACTTGGCGGGCGGGGGCTGGACGGCCTTGCACAAAACCGTGAGCGATCTGGCCCAGACGGTCATCTCGCCGGTCTTGGTTCTACCCAGAGTTCCTTCCAGACCGATGATGTCGCCGAGATTCAGCAGCTTGTTCGCGACGGTGAAGGCTTGTTCATCCACCGCTGACTTGCTGACCGCCACCTGGATGTCTCCCGAGCCGTCGCGAAGCGTCATGAAGATGAGCTTGCCGCACGGCCGGTGAAGTACGACTCGGCCGGCAACCTTGGCCGAGCTGCCCTCGGCATGCCGGCCTGGACCGAGATTGAGGGACTCGCCGACCCGCAACACCTCCGCGACAGACTGGACGCCTGGGTACCGCCACCCGTAAGGGTCCAAACCCATTTCTCGCAGCTTGGCCCGCTTGGCTTTACGATCTTCTACCTGTTGGAGGTCGCTCATTGTCTTCCGATCAACCTTCGTTCCGCGCCTGTCCCTCTGCCAATGGGGACCCAACGAAGTCGGTCACGGCGATACTACCGGCTTGCGACTGTTGGCGGTGGGCCACCAGTCTCAGCTGCCCGGGTGCCATGGCCTTTGCCTGACCTACCGGCCCGGCGGCTCAACAGACGAATGAACCCACAACAGGCCAAGACACGTCTTCGCTGATGGTATTCGGCGGGGGTAGCGGATGCAAATCGGCCAATGCGATACGAGGACGGTCAGACAGACCGACACGATAGTTCCCCCAGCTGCGGCGGACGAAAACAGGTTTTCCTCTCGACGCAACCATGCTACAATAGAAAGGAGTCGCAGAGCAGCATGCTTTCCGGGAAGCCCCGATTATGAGACCTCATGGACTGACCGCCTTCGCTATGCTGTTGTGGTGGCTTGGTTCGCCCGTGATGGCCCAGCCACGGCCTTTCCTGTTCGGCGTGGGTCGCTACTATTCGACTTGGGCAGGCAGAGACCGATCCTACGACCAGGCCATCTGGGATCACATGGTCACCATCGGGGTCACGATCAGCGGCACCGGTCTGGCTTGGTGCGACGCTGAACCCGTGGAAGGCCAGTACGATTGGAACATCATCGACTACACGGATTTTTGCGTCGATGAAATGCTGGCTCGCGGGATTGAACCGACCATGTTTGTGGGGCTGGCCCCGGAGTGGGCCAGGCTCTATCCGGATCTTCCCCCGCACCAGTCGCCGCCGGCCGAGGAGTATGTCCAGCAGTTCATGGACTTTCACCGCTTCGTGGCTGATCGGTACAAGGGCCGGGTGAAGTACTACTTCTTCTGGAACGAGCCCAACGGTTGCAGTTGGATCAACCCGAACTGTGCCAACTCCGATAGCTACCCGCTTTACACGCGGTGGCTGATCCGCTGCAGCCAGGCTATCAAGAGCGAAGATCCCGATGCGAAGATCGTCGCAGCCAACCTTGATTATCACTCCGGCGTCACCCACGGCTACCAGTACGTCCAGGGGATGTACAACGAGGGCGCGGGACCGTATTTCGACGTCATCTCGATCCATCCGTACGACCCGAGCGGCACGATCCACTGGCAGGCTCTCATCGACACTCGCAGCGTGATGGTGGCCAACGGCGATGCCCACAAGCCTATCTGGATCAGTGAGTATGGCTGGGACACGGCCGACTTCCTCTCGACCGCCAACAAGCTGACACAAGTGTTGACGGAACTGAAGAAGCCCGAGTGGTCGTTCGTGGAACAGGCGAACTATCTCGTACTTAACGGCGTTGCCGAGCTCAAGAATTACGGGCTGATGAGCGCCAATCTGGTTCCACGGCCCGGATACTATGCGTTCCGCGATTTCGATAAGTCCTTTCCCTCTTTCGTCGACTTCGCCGCAGATGTGACCTCGGGCGTGGTGCCGCTGGCCGTGCAGTTTACAGACCGATCTTACGTTCCTGGCGCCTCGGGCTGGTTCTGGGAATTCGGCGACGGGCAGACCAGCACACTCCAGAACCCTCAGCACACGTATACCGCCGTCGGCACCTTCACCGTGCGGCTGACGGTGACCGGTACCGGCGCACCGCTCAGCGTTCAGAAGGACAACTACATCAGCGTCAACCCCGGTGAGGTCGACTTCTCCGCCGCTCCGGCCGTCGGCGAGGCCCCGCTGACCGTCCAGTTCACCGATCTGACAACCTTAGCAGAGGTTTCTGACTGGTTCTGGGAGTTCGGCGACGGCCAAACCAGCACGCTGCAGCATCCCGTTCACACTTACGCGGTCGAGGGGTCCTTCACCGTCCGACTTACGGTCACCACGCCCGGCGGGCAACAGAGCGTCGAGAAACGGAACTGGATCCGCGTCGGGGACTTCGCCAAGGTCGCGTTCCTCGCAGAGGCCGCTCCCTTGAATGCCGCTGATTCGCAGATCGTCGACTATCTCCGTTCTCTCGGTTTGCTGGTGAACGTTTACGATGACGAGCGGACCAACCGCCCAGCCGCCGCGGAAATCGCGGCTGAGCACGACCTGGTAATGGCGTCGTCAACGGTTCTGTCCGCAAACGTGGCCGGTGACTTCCGACACCAGTCGACGCCATTCATCTTCTGGGAGTCCTCGCTCGCCCGCAGCGACCGTGAGGCCATGGGCAACGGGGCCTATGCCGCAAGCGATCAGACCCAGATCAACGTGCTTGACAACACGCATCCGGTGACCGAAGGACTGCCAACAGGCCTGGTCGCGCTTGTCGACGCGCCCGAGATGTTCAGTTACTGCACGCAGGAGACGGCCTCGGGGGTTCAGGTCCTGGCGGAATCGGCGTCGGATCCGAGCCACAAGACGATTATCGTGGCCGAACCAGGCGCTGCCCTGCTCGATGGCGGGACCGCCGCTGGCAGGAGGATCATGCTTCACCTGTACGACACCACCTGGCAGCAGACCAACGCCATGGGCCGGCGGGTCTTCACCAACGCCGTAGCATATTGCCTCGGCAAGCCAACGGCCGGGTTCGCGGCGTCGGCCACCTCCGGCGTCGCCCCAATGGAGATCACCTTCGCCGATCAGTCGGCCGGCGCGGTCACCTCGTGGGCGTGGAGCTTCGGCGACGGATCGACCAGCTGCCTGAGGCACCCATCGCACGTGTACCGGGTCTCGGGCGCTTACACGGTCAGCCTCACCGTGACAGGGCCCGGTGGCCCGAGCACCCTGACGCGTACCGATTACGTCTTGATCAGCGATCCCCCGGCAGCGGACTTGGACGGTGATCGGGATGTGGATCAGACCGACTTCGGTCACCTGCAGGCATGCTTCTCCGGTCCGGGGGCGAACTTCACGGAGGGGTGCGGCGACGCCGATTTGGACGGGGATACCGACGTGGATGCGGAGGACTTCCGACGATTTCGTCTGTGCTTGAGCGGTCCCGGCGTCGTAGCCGATCCGGCATGCGAACAGCAATAAGACAGCACAACGCAGGCCGTTGGAGGGTATTGTGAACAGGCTCCCAGGATATCTGGCCCTGATACTGCTGTTGGCATCAGCAAGCGGTGCCTCGGCCGTCTGTACGGTCACCGGCGATTTCACGATCAACTGCGACGGCGTGACTTATCGAGCGGTCGACGACGAGTGCGTGCATTATGTGGACCTGGCCGCTCACAACGCCGCCCATCCGGGCATTTCCCTGCCCGACCTGAAGAAACGCATCATCGACAACTACGACGCGGCGGCAGTGCCGGCCCCCGTGGTCGTGGCCATGACCGATTACGTCGATTGTACGCAGACCGATCACAACTTCACCGACGCGAACATCTGGCCCCAGTCGCCTTATCCCAACAAGCCCTCGCGTCTGATGAACATCAGCGGCAAGGTATTTCGCGTGACCGCCGCGCCCGACGCCGGGTTCGCGACTTACTACTATTCCTACGACGTCGCCACGGGCGGGCAAGCAGGTGTTCCGCACCTGCTCGTGGCCGAGTTGTCCAACGACCAGGAGCGATACACCAGCCTGCAAATCCATCATCCCGACGCGATGGCCATCTCGCCCGGCCTGCCCTGGTGTCCGCCGTACGCCGGCGAGCCGACCTACAACCCCTGGGGCGACCCTTGGTGGGAGAAGAATTACCCGAAGATCGAGCAGGGACCCGCATTCGGGCCCGACGTCGGTCTGGCCGTTTATACCGGCCGCGAGCTGCCGGTCGACAACCAGCCGTTTAACATCAGCATGATCTTCCACGCCAAGACCGCCACCACCCGCGTGGCCATCACCAGCACCGGCTGCAATCTCGTTCGCACAAGCACCGACGGCGGGGCGGTCTCGCGGATGTGGGTCTTCAAGTTCGTCGACGCGATGGAATCGCGACCGCCGACGTTGAATCTGCCGGCCGACCCGGCCGAGCAACGGCGCATCGGCATCTACATGACCCACCCCTGGTACCTCTACGCCCATTACGGCACGCCGGCTCGGCTCTTGGGGCATCGCCAGGAGGACCTGACGCGGATGGTAAGGCACCTCAAGCACTGCGGCATGAATTACCTGGTCTTCAACGCGATCAACGGTGCCGACCGCAGTGTCAAGAGTTGGTACAGTGGCAGCGCTTGCTTCAACTGGAACTCGGCGGGCGACCTGCTGGCCGAACTGCCGCCGATCGCTGAGGCCGAGGGGCTCGAACTGGTCCCGCTCATCACTTCTCTCCAAGATACCAACGAGAGCCTGCTCTCGTTGCCAAACGAAGCATACCAGTTGGGTTCCGACGGGAACCAAGTGCGGGCATTCGGACTGCCGACGCTCGATCCGCTGCACCCCGAGGTGCAGACCGTGATGTTCAGTCTGCTGCACGAGATCGCAAGTCGATGTGCGTCGAGCCCGGCGGTCCGCGGCATCGGCATCCGGGTCAACGGCAAGATCGGGACGTGTTACACCTCCCAGCAGGACTCGCCACGGGGAGCTCGCCACAGCGGTTACTCGGCGTGGGACCTGCAGCAATTCAAGAATGATACTGGAAGCGGCGTGCCGACGTCGCCGCCGGATGCGGCGTACAACTGGCTGGTTGCGCGACCCGCTGAGTGGGAAAGTTGGATCAACTGGCGGTGCACGAGGACCCGCCAGTTCTGGCTCGCCTGCCGCGACTTGATCAAGACCTACCGCTCCGACCTGATCTTCTACGTGCAGTGCGATCTGCCCTCGGAGATGCCCGGCACCAATATCGAGTGGCCGGCTGAGACGCCCTACAACCTCCTGCGGCATCACGGTTATGATCCGGAGATGTTTGCCGAGGATACCGGCATCATCATCTCTCGCGGCGTGATGGTGGCCCTGGACCGCTTCAAGGTATCCACCCGCTGGGCCGCCCCGCACGGAACGAACTACCAGAACTACCGCCTGTTCCACTACGCCCCGGGCCTGGCCGAGTTCTACCGCACCGCCCAGGGAAAAGCGTGCGAGTTCTACCAGGATTACTGGGAAGAAAACGCCAACCCCTACTTTGAGTTCGGCTCGCCCGGAAGCCCGGTCGGTTTCTTCCGGACGAATACGCCGGCGGCACCAGGGCGACCGTTCTTCGAGGGCGCTGTCATGGCCGTCCGCCGACAAGACCCGGACACCATCACCTGGCTGGGCTGGAACCGACCGACGCTGGGCCACGAGGCGGACATTCGCAAGTTCGCGCAGGCGTTTCGTGCTTTGCCGGCGGTGAAACCCCTGCCATTCAACGGCACGATCGAGCCTTCACTTCCTGACCAGATTGCGGCTCGCTGGTATCGCAATCGCCTGGCGATCATCAATGACTCGCCGAATGCACGCACCATCACGCTGAACTTTGCCGGACCCATTCCCGGCGGCCAGACGCTGACCGACGTGGTTACCGGCCGCATGCTGATGTCGGCGACCAATCCGGTGAGGACGACTGCTTCGTTCCAGGCGGAGGCATATAGCCTCAACGTGTTTCTCTACAGCCTCGGCGAAGACGCCGATTGGGACGGCGTTGACGGCTCGCATGACAACTGCCCGCTCAATTACAACCCCGACCAGGCGGACGAAGATGAAGATGGGTTTGGCGATGTCTGCGACGACTGCCCTCATACGGTGCCCGGCGTGGTGATCAGCTCGAATGGGTGTCCGGTGCCCATCCGCGGCGACATGGACCGTGACGGCGACGTCGATCAGATCGACTTCGGGCTGTTTCAGTCGTGCATGACCTCGGTCGGCGTGCCGTCGAACGATCCGGCGTGCAGCGGCGCCGAACTCGACGGAGATCCGGGAATCGGCCCGCCTGATCTGATCATCCTCCGGAACTGCATCTCCGGCCCGATGATCCCCGCAAGCAATGATTGCATCCGATGAGAGGCAGGAGCGCAGAAGGATGCTGACGCGCACAGCTACTCGCTGGTCAACGGAGGCGACTCGCGAGCAGCTACCGCGCTGCTTGCTCAAGAGGCTTCGCGCCGGCCCCGCCAGAGCCGGGCAAGCCCCTCAGTGCATCGCACAGACAGCACATACAGACAGGGCACCACGACAAGGGTAAGCAGGGTGGCAAAGCCAAGCCCGTAAATGACCGCCACGGCCATGCGGGCCCACCACTCGCTGGATTCGCTGCGGGTGCTCCACGAGAAGGTGTGAAAATCGTAGCTGACGCCGGCGGCCATCGGAATCAGGCCGAGTATCGTGGTAATCGCAGTAAGAAGGACCGGTCGAAGTCGGGTCGCGCCGGCCTCCACCGACGCGGTGATCAGGTCCATGCCCCGATCTCGCAACTGGCGGGTGTAGTCCAGAAGTACAATCGCGTTGTTGACCACGATGCCGGCCAGACTGATCACCCCGATGCCGGTCATGATGATCCCGAACGGCATGGCGTGAACGAGCAAACCGGCGAACACGCCGACCAATGAAAGAATGACGGTCGTCATGATGATGAGTGGAACGGTCAGCGTGTTGAACTGGGCCACGAGAATGAGGGCGATCAGCAACAGCGCGATTACGAATGCCTTGGTCAGAAACGCCTGGGCCTTGTCCTGCTCCTCCTTCTCGCCGGCGTAGCTGATCTCGTAGCCGAAAGGCAAGTCCTTGGCGAGAGCTGCAAGGCGGCTCTGGACCTCGGCGAGAACCTCGGTACCCAGCCGGCCTTCGGCGTCGCCGGTCAGAGTGATCACCCGTTTCTGGTTGACCCGGCTGATCGTGCCGAATCCGCCGGTGTAACTGAATTCACCCAACGAGCTGAGCGGCACGGAGGCTCCCTGGTTGTTGGGCAACCGGAGGCGAAACAGGTCGTCGACGTTTTCTCTTTGATCGCGGGGCAACCGAACGGTGATATCGTATTCGTCGTTGAACTGCCGATACTTGCCGACCTCTGTGCCGAAGATCGCGGTCTTAAGATAGTTCCCGACGATCGCCGTGTTCACGCCGAGCATCATGGCCCGGCGCCGGTTGACGCGAAACGACAGCTCCGGCCGCGCAGCTTCATGATCACTTCGAAGATTAACCAACCCGGGAATGTCAGCGATGAGCTGTCTGGCCCGCTCGCTGAGATCTTCGAGGGTCTTGAAATCCTCGCCTATGACGCGGACGGTGACGGCCGCGCCTGTGGGAGGGCCCTCCTCCTCTTTGGAAACCTTGATTTCGGTACCTGCGATGTCCGACAAGGCGTCACGGATTTCGGCAATGGCTTGGGCCGATGGGCGCTCGCGAACTGCATAATCGCGGAACTCCAGCGTAATGGTCGCCAGGTGCTCGCCCATGCTGCCCATGCCTCCTGACAGGAAATCGCCGCCGCCCGAACCGACATTGGTGATCACGCGTTGAAACTCGGCCGCAAAGGGCTGAAGGCGGTCCTCGACCAACCGGGTCAGGCTGTCGGTTTGCCTGATGTTCGTTCCCTGCGGGCAACGCAGGCTGATGATCGCGCGGCGCGGGTCAGCATCCGGGAAGAGCTCAATGCCGTGGGCCCGTTTGCCATAGAGCATCGCCAGGGTGATCAGCACCAGGAAAGCCAGCGACGGCGTGGTCAGATAATGAGTGACGGCCACGTTCAGCAACCGTCGGTAACCGCGCATGAAGCGGCTTTGCTGGTTTCCCTTCTTGAGCCGGCCCTTGACGAAAATGGAGCTGAGCGTCGGGTTGATCACCAGAGCCACAAACAGCGAAGACAACAAGGTGATGATCAGGGTGATGGGCAGGTATTTCATGAACTCGCCCATGATGCCGGGCCAGAACGCCATGGGGGCAAAGGCGGCGATGGTTGTGAACGTGGAAGTGATCACCGGCCAGGCAACCTCGGCGGTGGCGATCAGAGCCGCCTGCACGCGGTTGCCCGTCAGAGTGTAGTGGCGGTAGATGTTCTCCACGATCACAATCGCATTGTCAACGACCATCCCGACGGCCATAACCAGGCTGTACAGCACGACCATATTAAGCGTGTACCCGAGCAGTTGCAGGACCACCATGCTCAGGAGCATGCTCAGGGGGATTTCGATGGCCACGATCAGGCTCGGCCGCCAGCCCATGGCCAGCATCAGCACGACCACCACGAGTATCATGCCGGAGGCCAGATTGTTCTCCAGGTCGACGATCGTCAGGCGTATGTCTTTGGACTGGTCGAGGGTGATGTCGAAACGCACGTTGGCCGGCACGCGTCGCTGAAACTCGGCGATGACATGCTTAACGGCCTCGGCAATGAACAAGATGTTCTCGCCGACCCGTTTCTGCACCGTGACCGTGATGGTTTCCGACCCGACCAGATGCATTCGTCCCGCCTCGTCGGCCACGGGCGTCCACAGGCGCGCGTAACTCACGCGGTCCTTGAACGTGTCGCGCACGCCGGCCACGTCGGTCAGGTAAATCGGCTTACCGTTGCGCACGGCGATGACCAGCTTGTCCACCTCCTCCGGCTCGACGAACTCGGCGGGGACGCGAACGTTGAACTTGGTGCCGGGCGTCTCCAGGCTGCCGGCGGAGATGTTGACGTTCTCCGCCGGCACCAGACTGAGGATCTCGGCGATCGTCAGGCCGTAGGCACTGAGGCGATTCTGGTCGATTTCCAGGCGGATTTCCCGTTCAAGACCGCCGAGCACGTCGCAGTTAAGTACGCCGGGAACGGCTTCCAAGGCCTCCTCCAGGTCGTCCGCGATCAGCTTGAGGGCCACGGGCGAAATGTCACCCGAGATGCTCACCATGAGGATGGGAAACTCCGCAACGTTGATCTCGGTGAGGGTCGGCTCCTCGGCGTCTCGCGGCAACTCGGGCTTGGCGCGGTCGAGCCGGTCGCGGACGTGTTGCATCGCGTCGTCGATTTTGACATTGGGCATGAACTCAATGGTGATCAGCGACCTGCCCTCCGCGCTGGAGGAACGAATCTCCTTAACGCCCTTGAGGCCCGCCAACTCTTTCTCGATTTTCAGCGTCACCGTGGACTCGATGTCCTGAGGGGACACGCCCTCGTAAACCGTCGTTACCAGGATGAACGGAATGGGAACGTCGGGGGCCGCCTCGCGCGGCAGACTGATGTAGGCATAAATGCCGAACACGGCGATGAGCACGGTCAGCACGCCGACGGTGGTACGGTTGCGGATCGCAACATCTGACAGGATCACAGCATATTCTCCACGTCGGGTACGGACGGCCTGTTCGCTGGTGCCGGGAGGCTGGGCCGAGTGGCGGTTGCTTGCGCGGTGTGACGCTGCGGATCGGAAGGACGGGGGTTCTCCGCGACCGGTGACGGATGACTATCGTTCTCAGAGCCCCCCGCATCCGGCGCCACCACGACGTTCACCGGTTGGCCGGGGCTGACCAGCCGATGACCTTCGACGATCAACAGGTCGCCGGGTTCCAGTCCGCGGCTGATCTGGACGCTGCGACCCCGAATGAAGCCCATCTCCACGGTGCGCCGCTCAGCCTTGCCGTCAACCACAACGTAAACCTCCTTGCCCTCCTCGAGCGGAATGACGCTCGCGAGTGGGGCCATGATCACATTGTGCAAGATGCGGCGAGTCAGTCGAACGTCCACAATCTGGCCGCTGCGAAGGCGGTATTCTCCTTGAAAGGAAGCGGACTCGGCAGAATCGGAGATCCGGTTCTGCACGGTCACTTCGATCCGGGTGGTGCGCGTGACCTGATCGGCAAGGGCGTTGATGTAAGTGATGGTTCCGACCAGCGGGTTTTCATCCCGGGGTGAACGCAGCACCTCGGCCGTTTGACCGACGCGAAGGTAGCCTACGTCGCGCTCAGGAACGTCGGCACAGACCTTGACCTTCTCGATGTCAACGATTTCGGCCACCGTGTCGCCCGGAACGGCATACTCGCCGAGGTCCATCGGCCAGTCATTCAGAATCCCGCTGATCGGGGCGGTGATCGTGGTTCGAGCCAGCGAGCGGGCGGCCTCGTCAAGGTCGGCCTTGCTCACGTCACGCCGGGTGCGCGCCAGTCTCATCTCCGCCGACGATGCGTTGCCCCGCTGGTACAGAGAAAGCATGCGTTCGTACTCTTGTTCATCGTACTCGTACTGGGCGCTGGCCCGGTCGAACCGGGCCTGGAGTAGATCACGGTTGAGAATGACAAGTGGGTCGCCGACCGTCACCGGCTGGCCTTCGCCGATCTGGCTGCCCACCGGAAGGACGCTTCCCTGCCAACGAACCTCGGTAGAGCGCGTTCCGTATCTTTCGATGCGCCCGGGCACCTCCGCCGCGACGCGAACGGTCGCATAAGGCTGCACAACAGCGGTGATTTCGAACGAGTCCGCGATCTCCGCGACGGGCTCAACGCGCCAGGTCTTCACATTGACCGGAACGCGCTGCGGGGGAGGCGCCTGCGTCTGGGGGGCGGGCATCGACGCAACGATGCCCACCGCCGCGACGCCGGCCAGCAGAAGGCAACCGGTGATCAGCCTCGCCCGTCGTCGACCTCCGCTCGCGGTCTGTTGCCTCGGTCCGATCGCGGTGCTCATGTCTTGTTCCTTTCATCCCGAATCACTTCCGTCCGGGCGGGGGCCGCAGAGTCGTTTCCTTCCAGTATCGATTCGTCCCGGAGGATCCCCCGTAAAACCGCCCGCAACGTCGCCTCTCCCAACGCGTCCGCCCCTTTCCAATTGAACCACGGCTCCTTTTCGGCCCGTGTGACCTGCAACGATGCAACGCCGTGCCCGCCCGCCCACAAAACCTGGGCCACCAGCTCCGGGTCGTGCTGCAGATCATCCCGGACCCAGCCTTGTGCGATGGCCTGCTGGACGCATTCCATCAGGAAGGCGTATCCGTCGCGGGTCGGGTCGCCCCGCCCTCGCTGTCTCATCTCTTCCTCGTCCATCTGGACCATTTCCGGCGTTGGTTTGGTCATGAACATCAGCCGAAAGTGGTTGGGATGCTCGATGGCAAACCGGATGTAAGACCGCGCCAACAAGCAGATGCGTTGGATGGGATTCGCCACATCCGCAAACTGTTGAGCCTGGCGGGTGAAGGCCTCGTAGTCCGTATGGCAGAGTTCCTTCATCAAGTCGGCCTTGTCCTTGAAGTACACATAGATGGCCGTGGGAGAGTATTCGATGGCATCCGCAATTCGACGAACGGACACAGCCTCGTACCCTTCGCGGGCAAACAGCTCGCGGGCGGCATCAAGTATCTTTTGCCGCGTTGCATCCTTAGCTCGTTCTCTACGCTCTTTGGTTCCCATGCACTTTCCTCGGCAAACAGCATAATCTTAGTTAGCGCTGTTATCTTTGTCAACAGCGCAAACTCTCAGGCAGGAACTCTATGTTCTTTTCTTATAAACACTTAAACCCAACGGACAGAAACCTGAACAAGATCCCTGTTTCCCCGCACGTGCCGTCAATGCCTGAGACGACAGCATTGCCGAAGTACGCCTGCGGAATTGCGGTGCCTGCGGGCTTGCCCTAATATCGCCTCGCCGAACCCATGAGGACTGAACTGATGGTGAATCAGACTTCGACGCCCTGCGCGGCCGAATTGCTCAACCTGATCCGGGAGGTGCCGGATTACCCGAAACCCGGGATCCTCTTCCGCGACATCACACCATTGCTGCGTGATCCGGCCGGTCTGTCGCTATCCGTGGAGCTGATGACGCAGCCCTATCGCAACAGGCACATTGACATCGTCGTCGGCGCTGAGTCGCGGGGCTTCATCTTCGGTACGGCTGTGGCCCGGAACCTCTCGGCCGGCTTCGTACCCATCCGCAAACCGGGGAAACTCCCCTGCGCCAAGCGAGGCGTGACCTACGCACTGGAATACGGGACCGACACGCTGGAAATCCATGAGGACGCCATCGAGAAAGGGCAGCGGGTGCTCATGGTTGATGATTTGCTGGCAACGGGGGGTACCATGAAGGCCTGCTGCGAACTGGTGGAGCAGTTGGGCGGACGAATTATCTCGGTCGTGTTCCTGATCGAGCTGGCGGGACTGAACGGCCGGGAGAAGCTCCGGAAGTGGGACGTTTACAGCGTGTTACGTTACGACTGAACAAGCCACGGAATCAGCCGCGTGGAAACCTGGTACTGGACCATATTCGCCCTGTTGTTCGGCGCCTGCACAGGGAGTTTTCTCAACGTGGTCATCTACCGCTGGCCTCGCGGGATTTCGCTTCTTTCGCCGTCGCGCTCTTTCTGTCCGACATGCAGTCAGCCCATCGCCTGGTATGACAACCTTCCCGTCCTGAGCTACCTGCGACTGGGCGGTCGATGCCGAAGTTGCCGCAATCCCATTTCGCTGCGATACCCGTTTGTTGAACTGGCGACGATGCTCGTCTTCGTGATGACTTTCGACGCCTTTTTTGCCGCCCGACAACGTTTCGGCGTAGGTGACATGGGCGACGACTGGGTGATCCTGATCGCTCACTGGGCGTTGTGGGCCGGCATGATCGCCTTGGCGGTCATGGATCTCGAAGCCTACATGGTCGACGTCAACGTCACTTGGTCGCTCCTGCTGATCGGCCTGATCGGTCATGTCTTCTGGACGCCTCCGAGGAGCGTTGAATGGATCCGTCCGTCTCCGACGCTGGCCGCTTTTGCCTTGGCGGTCACTGTCGGTCTGGCCGTTGGTGCCTTGCTGTTTCTTCGGGGGCCGGAGGAGCCGTCCCCGGAACAATCTGCCGACGAGGAGGCGCCGGCCGCGCCGTCGGTCACATCGCCGAGAGGTCGCATTCCGATCGGCTTGCTGGTCGCTGTTGTCTTCGTGGTCGGCTATGCCGTGGCGGTTTCGCTGATGGGCGAGCAACCCCGGCTCCGTCGCCCGCAATTGCCTGACCACTCGGCCGTCTTCAGCCAGTCCGCGGAGGCTTCACAGATCGATGCCGGCGCAATTCGTCTGGCGACGGGCTTAGCATTAGCCTTCGTCGGTCTGGTACTGGCCGCCAGCCAACCAAGTCCCGAGGCCGACCAGGAAATCGTGGATGCCATCCACGAAGAGGCGCCAAAGTCCCGTCGCAACGCCTTGCTTGAATTGAGACTACTGCTGCCCGCCTTTGTCCTTGTGGGCGTTTTGATGTTTGTTCTCGCTTCCTCACAGCGGACATCATTCGAGACGCACGTCCGCGACGTTGTCCACTGGTCGCCAGCGGGGCACTGGAAACCTATTTGGGGACTCTCCACCGCGCTGAGCGGATGGGTGATCGGGGGAGCAATCGGGTGGTTTACGCGGATCGTTGGCACGCTCCTGCTGGGCAAAGAAGCGTTGGGAATGGGAGACGTTCATATCATGGCGGCCGCCGGTGCGGTCGCGGGTTGGCCAGTGGTCCTTATAGGCTTCTTTCTCGCTGCCGTGCTTGCGTTGCTGGGCCTGATTGTCATCCACTTCCGTCGTCAAAGCCGCGCTCTACCGTACGGGCCCTGGCTGGCACTGGGGTTCTTGGTCGCGAGCGTGTACCAGGATCGAATCCTGCTTTTCCTGCAGGTCCGCTGGCTGCTCGAACAATCGCTCTGAATTGCCGAAACCTCGTCACCAACAGACGGATTAACGGCACGAAGGCTAACGCACTGGTTGCAGGTGCATCTCGAATAGCGTTCCGGCTCGCCTGTGAAGCCCAAAACGGTTAGACTTGTCAGCACTGAAGGAATACCTTTTTTCTTCAGGTTGCAGAGGGGATTGACGATGGCGATACATCGAAGGACCATTGTGGAATCGGATGAAACTGTTGTCTTGTGAGCGGTACGGGACGCAAAGAAAGGAGACATGCCATGGCGCGTCTGGTTTCCAGTCTGGTGAGGCTGTTTTCCCTCGTATTGGTCATTTCGTTGTTCGGCTGCTCCGATCAGCTCAAGCAATGCCAGCAGGATCTGACGACCGCAAATGACCGGGTGCAGGAATTGCAGAAGCTCTACGATCAGGCCGAGCGCGCTCGCATGGCGGCCGAGGACGAAGTTACTGCTCTGAAAGCCGAACGAGACCGCCTCAAGGGTGAGCTGGCCAAGAAACCCGAGGGTTGGGACAAGGTGCCCGGAGGGGCATTGATCAACATCGAAGGCGACATTCTGTTCGATTCCGGAAAGGCCGAGCTGCGCAAAGAAGGGATGCCGACTCTGGACAAGATCACCGATGCGATCAAGCAGCGGTACCCCAACCACGAGATCTACATCTTCGGTCATACGGACAACGACCCGATCGAAAAGAGCAATTGGAAAGACAACTACGAACTAAGCTGCCAGCGGTCGCTGACCGTTTTGCGTTATCTCAAGAACGCCGGCGTTCGAAACTACCTGGCGGCCTGTGGCTGGGGCGAGACGCGTCCGGCGCAGACCAACGACACCGAGGAAGGCAAACAAGCCAATCGCCGCGTGCAGATCTTCGCTCTGGATCCCAAGCTTCGCGGCCAATGAAAGTGCGGCCCGCATCAGCGGCAACATGACGGGCTCGAGAGAGCTGCTAAAGACAACAGACCGACCTGCACGGGAGCCTATCTTTCGTGCGGGTCGGTTGTTTCTTTGGGCAAACGGTGGTCGTGCCGGACAATCTCAGTGGATGAGAGCAGGACCGGTTGCCGACCTTTCAGAACATCCCCAGCGGAATGCGATCGGGTGTGATCTTGCCGACGACAAAGGGCCTCTCGACGGCCGCGGCCTGGACCTCGGCCGCTACCTGTTGAGAACCCATGACCAAGGCTTCTTCCAGGCTGCGACAGGCAGGCACGGTGACCGAGGGGTCCTCGCACTCGAAGTGCCACTGCCCCCGATGGTAGGCGAGTTGAACAGGCACCGGCTTGCTGATCGCCAAAGCGTTGGCTTTCTGCTCGACCTCGATGGTTAGATTGACCCTGAAATCCATTTCTGACGGCTCCCTGCGGCGAGGTTCGTTCATCTTCCTCGGGTTCTTCCATCGGCTGATTTCGTGCGGCAGGTGCGATAAAAGCGGCAATGCGAACGCAGGAATTCCAGAGCACCCCATCCAAACGTTGCCCTGCCTATTGTGCCCCTGAGTAAGTACCGTCGCCTCAGGCCCTATAATCCCAAGACCGGATTCATGCCTGGGTGCAAGCCCTCGGGAGAGGCATGCGAAAACACCATTCTTTGGCTCAGCCTGCTAACCCGACGGCATTTTCGGACCGATCCAACGGATAACAAGACATTGCCCCGACGAAGTGTCGGGCGTCCGAATTGACGGGTCTGTACGCGGGTTGGGAGTACCGATGGACACCACAGTTCTGGAACTGATCAAACGCTCTGCGGCGATCCCGTCGATGCCGCAAGTGGCGGTGCGATTCCTCGAGATCATACAAGACCCGGATTTCGATTACCGCGAAGTGGTCGAGGTCTTGTCTTCCGACCCCGGGACGACCTGCGAGATACTGAGATTGGCGAACTCCGCCTTGTTCGGCGTCACGCGCAAAGTCACCGCATTGCCGCATGCAATGACCCTGCTGGGCATCAAGCGAATCCGCTCGTTGGTCCTCGGGCGATACATTGTCGAGAGCCTGAACAGAAACGGATGCGCAAGCATCGAACCGGCCTATTATTGGCGACGATCGCTGACGGCCGCGGTTCTCGCGGCCCGGCTCGCGGACGCGATCCTGCCCGACCGACGCGAAGAAGCGTTTATCTCAGGATTGCTGGCCGATGTGGGGATCGTCATTCTGGATGCCGCGTTTCCGGACAAGTACCGTACAATCGCCGAGCAATACCGCCCTGGAGGCAACCCCGATCTGGCTCTGACTGAAGAAATCCTGCTTGGCACCACCCACGGTAAGGTTTCCGCGACGGTGCTGGATCACTGGAAGTTGCCGGAAGCCATCTGCGAGGCCGTTCATTGGCACTCATGGGAATGCCGCGAGCAAGGTCGAAATGCCCTGGCCGATCTGACGGGTGCGGCCAACCGGATCAGCACATGGGTATGCGAAGCCCCGACGGACCTCGACGCGGTCGTCGCAGACTGCCGCGAAATCGCGCATGTCCTGAATCTGGCACCGGAGACGCTGGCTCGCTGCCTCATGGAGATTGAGGAACACGTTTCGGATCTCTCGTCGCTGCTCAGGATCGAGGTCGTCTCCTCACAAATGTATGAAGTCATCACCACACGAATCAGTGAGGGGCTGACCCATCTCGAAACGGTGGAGGTATAGGCGAGGGTTCAGGCAGTCCGGCGACCCGCGGAGTCCTGCGCGGAGGCGCCCGCGCGGGGCTGTCTCTCGACGGCCCCTCGTGACTCCCCTCGCGGCATCCTCAAGGCTCTGCCGCTGATCTACACTTCTACGATCTCATAGCGTTTGGATATGTAGGTGCAACCGACGTCGACGCAATCGATATGTCCGATTCGCATGCGGTGCTCGCGATGGCTGTGGCCGCAGAACACGTATCGCACCTTCGGGCATCGCAGAAGGAGCTCGCCGAAGCGCGTACTTCCCAGGAAGGCTGACCCGAACGCCCAGCCAGGGTGGTCTTGATGCGGAACCAGCTCCTCAAAGGGCAGGTGATGGATACCGAAAATGATCGTGCGGCAGATCCGCTCCAGTTGCCGCAGGTGGGCATCGGCGCGTTCGACCAACCGCCGGCAGAAATCGACGTCGCTCATCGGGAGGCGCACGTGCTCGCCGTCCATCCAGCGCGTTCCGATGCGCAAAGCCTCTTCAGGGACATCCGAGAGGTCTGCCACCAGATGGGCGTATTCATCCAGGCGAGAGGCCGCGCCAGGGGCGATTTTGGCTTCGTAAAATCGCAGCGGGATGTGCAATTGCTCCGAGCGGAAACTGTAGTCATACCAGCCGATCGAACCGGCCAGGCCGACGCCGTCCACCTCGGCCGGGGCCAGGCCGAGATCGTGAAACCCTGCATCTTGACAGATTTGGGGCAACACCCGCTCTAAGCGGTCAAGGGAGTCCTCGCCGGGATTGGTCCAGATGTCGTGGTTGCCTGCAACGAAGAATCTGCGACCCTTGAATCTGTCGAAAAGATGAAGGCCATCGCGTACAATATCGGGGTCCCGGCCGCCGACGTCGCCGAGAACCAGCAGCGCGTCGGCATCGAGTCCGCAGATCTGCTCGGCCACTCTGCGGGCCGGCGCCATGCTGCGGGCAATGTCGTAATGAAGGTCGGCAGTAACCACAAGCCTCATGCGGTACCTCCGGGCGGTGAGTGTACCCCAGGCAGCAGAAGGCCACAACGTGAAGGAATTGCAGGGAGCTTTGGCCTGGCACGTAGGGGCTCTGGAAGTCCCTGGCCATCCCTTTGGGGCATGAGCGTTGAATCGAAACCGCTCCTGCGGGGTCTGAGAGAATCATGACCGACGTCCTGGAGATTGAGAACCTTCACAAGAGCTTCCGACTGGGCAGCCAGGTAATCCGGGCATTGAACGGCGTTTCGCTCTCGGTGGCCCAGGGCACGCTGGCAGCCATCATGGGGGCCAGCGGTTCGGGCAAGAGCACGCTTCTTCACATGGCGGGCGGGCTTGACCTGCCCGACTCGGGAACCGTGAGAATCGAGTCCAAGGATTTGACGCGCATGTCCGACCGTCAGCGGACGCTGTTTCGGCGAAAGCGCATAGGCATCATCTTCCAGGCTTACAACCTGCTGCCTACTCTCACGGCCGAGGAGAACGTGGCCGTGCCCCTTCTGATCGACGGCCTGAACAGCAGCCAGATCAGATCTCGCGTGGCGGAAATGATTCGACTGGTGCACCTGGAGCATCGCGCCGGCCACAGACCACAGGCGATGTCGGGAGGCGAACAGCAGCGCGTGGCGATCGCACGGGCTCTACTCAATGACCCGGCCCTGATCCTGGCCGACGAGCCGACGGGCAACATCGACTCGATCAGCGCGGTCGAGGTGTGGGAACTGCTCCGTCGGCTGGCCCATGAGATGGGCAAGACGGTTCTGATGGTCACGCACGAGGCCGCGGCGGCCTCCTACGCAGACAGGATTTACGTGCTCAAAGACGGACAGATCATCGGTAGGATCGAGGGAATAAAACCAAGTGATGCGGCACTGGTCGCAAGTCGGTATACGGAACTGGCGCGTTAAGCCGGGGCGAACCGCCGGAGCCGTCGGGGCCATTGCCCTCGGCGTGGGCGTGGTCATCTGGGTAACCAGTGCCTATGAATCGGTGCGCCTGTCGCTGGAAGACCAAGTCTGGCTCTGGATCGGGCGAAGCCATTTGTCGGTGGAATCCGTCTTCGGGCAAAACGGTCAGGTCAATCAACATCTGGCGGACAAGATCGCCGCCTTGCCGAATGTCGCTCACGTTACCTGCTGCCTGCAATACTACATGTACCTGCAACCGTTGATCGAAGACCCTGAAACCAGGAAGCTTGTGGAGGGCAGCGGTGTCTCGGTGATGGCCATGGGCATCGAGCCGGCAACGGAGTACCACTTCCGGCAATACCGCAGGGAGCGTCCTGGAAACGGTGGTCGCCTTCTGACAGTGGACGACGCGGACGGCCTGCTGGTGGAACGTCAACTCGCCGAGCAGACAGGTCTGGCGATCGGGAGCAAGGTCCTGATTCGCTGCCGCGGTCCGGAATGGATCAAAGCGACCGAGCAGTCCGCGGTTTTTACGATTGTCGGCGTCATCGAACACCGGCGGGTGGCCAAGCAGCAGCCTCCGCTGATCGTCGGGCGTCTTGACCGCATGCAGGAACTGTCGCAGATCAGCAAGGATGTTGCCCGCGTCACCCGCATTGACATCCTGCTCCATGACTACTCTCAGAAGGCGCTGCGCGCCACACAGCAACAGGTCCGCCAGATCGTGGACCGCGACAAACAGGGCTTCCTGGTGAATTCCAGCGAGGCAAAGCTCGCACAGGTGGAGGATGCGGAGCAGCAAACGGCGTTTGTCATGGGCCTGCTGTCGAGCGTAGCACTGCTGACCGGCTTTTTCATCATCCTGTCGACGCTGAGCATGGGAATGGTGGAACGAATCGCTCAGCTCGGTATGCTCCGGTGCCTGGGCATGACGCGGACGCAGACGGCCATGATTGTACTGGCCGAGGCCCTGCCCGTAGCGTTGACCGGCGTCCTGGCGGGTGTCCCGATCGGTGCAGGATTGGCCGGGCTCAGCGTGTGGCTGGCGCCGGAATACATTGGTCAATGGGTCATCAGCCGGCCAGGCATGGTTCTGGCCCTGGCCGGCGGTCTCATCACGACGCTTGCCGGAGCAGCCATTCCCGCGGTCCAGGCGATGCGCGTCTCACCGCTGGCCGCCTCTCGACCGCAGTCTCAGCCGGCTCCCGGGCTGGTGACCTGGACGGCTGGAGCTGTGGGGCTGGCAATGATGGCCGGGTACTTCTACGCCATTCTGTGGACGCCGTTGATCCAGCATCTCCGACACCCGGCTTATCCACTTGTGCTGATCTCGCTCCTCTACGGCGGGTGTGCACTGATCATGCCCGCCGCCATTCGACTTGTCGGGCAGGCGGCCGTAATGGCCGCCGCCGCCGTGCTGCGTGTTCAATGGCGTCTGCTGAGCGACCAGGTCGGCCGGGCGGCGTGGCGATCCGCGGCCATCTGCTGCGGGCTCATGGTGGGCCTCTCGCTGATCGTCTCGCTCGTGGTATTCGGCAAGTCCATAGCCGGCGGCTGGGATTTCCCGAGCCAGTTCGCCGAGGCGTTCGTGTTCATCAGTCCGCCGGTGGACAGGCAGAAAGCCCGACGGCAGGTACAAGACTTCAAAGGCGTGAAGTCAAGCTGCCTGGTGAATGAGGGTTTGCGTTGCACAGTCTTCGGCCGGAGTCTGTTCTACTTCCCCTGGTGCACGTTCGTCGCCGGTGATCCGGATGAATTCTTCAGAATCGCGAAGCTGGAGTTCGTGCAAGGCAACCAGCAAGACGCCGAGGCCAAGCTGCGTAAGGGCGGTTACATCCTGGTGACGCCCGAATTCACGCGCACCTATATGGTCGACGTCGGCGACACGGTCAATATCCGCATGAATGAGGCCAAACGAAGAATGCACCGCTTCGAGATCGGGGGAGTGGTGACATCGCCCGCGCTGCAGATCGCCGCCAACTACTTCAACGCCAGCGGAATGCTCACACAACATTCCGCGTTCGTGGTCATGGGCACCTTCGAGGACGCCCGACGGTTGTTCGAAGTTCCCGATGTAGCCAGCATGTTTCTGATCAACTTCGATCTGCCCCAGACATCTCCGCCGGCCGAGTTTGCTGAAGAAATGCCTCCGCGAGTAAGCGATGCCGGCGCGCTGGCCGACATGCTCGAAACCTGGCGTGCCTCGTTGCCGGAGCGATCTGAGGAACTGGACCGGATCGTCGAGCAATGCAGGCCTCTGCGAACCGCCGGCATGCCGATTCATTGGCTCCAGGTACCGCTGCTTCGGGTATTTCAGGAATCGCTGCTCAGCGGCCCGAACCCCGCCTGGGCGGACCTCACACCCGAACAACGGTGGCGCACGTTCCGGGAAGAACTGGTCATGCAGCTTCTGGCGGCCAAGGTCGGCTCGTCGAGCCCCCTGCACGCCTCAGCCCGGGCACTGAAGGATCAGATTGATCGTGATATTCAACGGGCCATGCTCCTTTTTGCCAGCGTCCCCACGGTGGCCCTGTTCATCGCCGCCTTAGGAGTGGCCAATCTGATGATGGCCAATGTCACCAGTCGAACGAGGCAGATCGCGATGTTACGGGCGGTGGGTGCGACCAAGTGGCAGGTCGGACGCCTGGTGATCGGCGAAGCCTTGGTGCTGGGACTGCTGGGCAGCCTGGGAGGAGTCGCGGTCGGGCTCCTTGCCGCCCACGGAGTGAACAAGATTGTGTACAAAGTGTGGGGCTTTGCTCTGGAGACCACGGTGCCATGGCATTGGGTCGGGTTAGGCGTGGCCTTCACCGCGGCCATCTGCCTGATTGCCGGCCTTCTGCCCGCCCGATATGCCTCGCGAAACAACATCATCGACGCGATGCAAACGACCTGAAGTGGTGATCGGAAGTCGTGCTTTGGGAGCAAGAACTTGAATATGACCGTGCACGCTGTCTCGTTTGCGTCGGCTACTCTTTTCTTTGCCGGTCTTGCCGCAGGCACGGAGAAGACGATCGTCCGCTTCCGGCTGATGGACACCGCTGCCGGACAGACCACCCCAGCCATGGTCTGTGTCGCCGGTGCCAGTGACGGCGAGGCCCGAAATCGCAGGCGATAACACGCCACGCGGCGAGGGGGTTCTGACAGGCTGGCCAAGGCCAGGGCATTCTACGATGATCTGCGACGGAAGCTGAATAAGGGAAAGTGAACCGCCAAAGCGCCAAGAAGAAGAGGTGGCATGAGCTCGCCGCAGCGGGCTCGTTGAATCGGCTGGGGTGAAACGCTTAAACAGTCATGACCGGCAAACGAAAACGGCCTATCGCCCTCCTCATGGTCCTTGGCGTCATCGCGGCGACGTTTTATTTCTGTTTCATTGACCGAGCCTGGCGACATACGGAAAGACACGGATGGGTTCTCGACTTCTCGTACGTGCGCCTGGCATGCCCGACCTGTCTGGGCCGCATCGAGAGGCTCGAGTACAAAGGGCAACCTATCAAGGCACCGGCGGACTCGCATCTCCGCATCTCGCTGCTGACACCCGTTGTCTCGGTGGAGTCTTGGGACGAGCAGGGCCGATGGCGGTATCATGGCGACGAGCGCGTCGCCATGGTTACTGGAGAACCGTTGTCGGAGGAGACGATCTCGGAAGGCTTTTACACTGTCGATCTCTCAATACGAGGAGGTTTTCCGCGCCGTCGACCGGGGACGCCGGAATCATGGTGCATGTTGTGCCGTTGGGATATCGCCAAAGGCTACTGGCTGGCCCCGGAAAAGTATCAGCAGCTCTTGCAGATGCTGCTGAATGACGGGCCGCAGGAAACCAGGCAAGAGCAGGCTGAGAGATCGACAACAGGGTCGGCACCGGCGGAGAATTGAGGCCCGGACGGCCAAAAGTTGTGGCGACGCCCGGATCTCGGCGCCGCCGCCGTCGGGCCCGGATCCCGCAACGATCAGTGGCAAAGAGATTCGCCGCCGAAGCGGTGCGAGAAAGGTTTCTTGGACCAGCAGGCTTTGCGGACTCGTCCCCGGGGAATTCGCTTTCCTGCTTTCCCGGCGTGTTGGCGGTTTGCTTTTCGCCACCTTTGTTTGCAGTAGGTGAACGATGACAAGAATCCGTATCTGGACATGTGCGGCAATCCTGCTCGGCTCAACCCCGGCATTCTCGGAGATCGAACGCTGGTACATGAACGAGGAGTGGTACGACTGGCACGCGGCTTCGGAGTTTGCGGTCGACAAGATCGGGCTCGTGAGCGTCGAGGTCCATTTTGTCGGGCCGGGGGCGGTGACGCCGCGAGGGCTGTACATCCGCGGCGATGCCGACCAGCCGCTCGAGCGAATCGAGGTCCTGGGTTTCAAGGACCATCGCAAGGAGCCCTGGAAGTACGAGCCGGCCGTCATCAAGGCCGAAGGGACACCCACAGGCAAGAAGTGGGTTCGTTTGGCCACCGGGGCCAACCCGCGAGGCTTTGAGCTATTGACGCTCAAGCTCCCGCTGGGCTCCGACTCATCGGTTCCCAAGTTCGATTACGTGTGTGTAAGCCCCAACGAGCGTTACATCGCCCACGGCCGGGCGGAGCGATGGATCCGCGACCGTGAAAAGGGCAAGGAGGTCCGCTGCGGCATGCCCCTGGGCGGCATCGGGGCCGGCAAGATCGAAATCGCCCGCGACGGCTCGTTTCGCAATATCACCACCAACAACAACATCGACACGCCGTTCTACCATCCCGACCTGTGCTTCATGGCCGCGAGCGTGAACGGGCACGCGAGAATCCTGCGCGACGAACCTGCTGTCGGCTTGACGCCGGTTGAGAAGATCGATTTCAACGCCCGTTATCCGATCGCCCAAATGACTTTCACCGACAAGGCATGGCCGATTCCCATCGCGCTCACTGCCTGGTCGCCGATCATCCCCGGCAACATCAACGACTCGTCGTTGCCTGCGGCTGTACTTGAGTTTAAGTTGGAGAACACAACCAAGCACAGACAGTATGTGGCCGTCGCGGTCTCATGGGAGAACCTGATCGGCTCCGGCGGCCGACCTCAGCCAGGGAGTCTGTGGGGCAAGACCGGCCACTATCTTCGGTTCCGCGAGGATGAGGGCAATACGACGACCTCATTCAGCGGAGGCATGGATGGTCCGCCGGCCGGCTTCATTTTCAGCGGCGGACCGAAAACGGAGAAAGACTCGCAAGGGAATCATGCGCTGATGGTATGGCTTCCTGACTTCATGGGCGAGTTCGGTCCGGGCTGGACACTCATGCCCTACAATGCGGAGACTGGTCCGCGAGAGTGGAAGGATTTTGGGCGGCTTCCCCCACATGACCTGCGAAACGTATCGCCACAACCTCATACGGCCGGCGGAGTCTCCATCAGGGGCGAGTTGTTCCCCGGCGAAACAGTAGTTGTTCCCTTCATACTCACCTGGTACATGGACCACTTCCATCAGCTCGGCAAGGAGGATCTCGGCCACTACTACCACAACCGCTTCAAGAACGTACGGGAGGTTGCGGAGTACGTGCTCAAGAATCGTGAACGTCTGTTCGGGGAGACCAAGGCTCTCCACGACCTCTTCGACCGCAGCAACCTCCCCGCCTGGTTCAACGACATGCTGCTCAACGACCTCTATGTTCTCAGCACCGACACCTGGCTGACCAAGGACGGCCGCTTCAGCGTCAACGAAGGCGCGACCAGCATGTTCGGTTGCATGGGTACCATGGATCAGAAGCTCTACGCTTCACACCACCTGGCCCTGCTCTTCCCGCAGCTTCAGAAGCAGGAACTCCGCCAGTTCGGGCAACTGCAGAACGACAACGGTGGCATCACCCACGACCTGGGCACAGCCGACTTCGCCGCCAAGCTCAAGGCCTTCGACTGGCCGGACCTGTGCTCTGCGTTCAGCATTTTGTCGTACCAGGTATATCGCTATACCGGAGACAAAACCTTCTGGGAAGAGATGCGGCCCAAGGTGCTCAAGGCCATCGACTGTCTGGCCGGCGACTGGGACCCGGACAGACTTGGCGTCCCCGGACGTGGCAGCACCTTCGACGATGAAGACAGCTACCGCATTTTCAGCTACACCACCGGCCTGTACCTGTGCACTTTGAAGCTTGCGATGACCATCGCCCGCGAGATGGGCGATGACAAGCTGCTGGCCACGTACCAAGCCCGCTACGACCGGGCTCGCGACCTGGCGATGAAGGAGCTATGGACGGGCAACTACTTCCGCTACGGCTCATCGCCGCCTCCGGAGAACAAGAGGACGGACGCCAGCCATTTCTCGCAGATGGCCGGCGAGTTCTGGTGCCGTCTGCTCGGCTTCGACGGCATCTTCGACGAGCAGGTCCGCCAGACCGCCCTGTCCAACACGCTCGCCCTGCATTGGAACGAGAACTTCAAGCTGCCACCCAAGATCGTCACCCCCGACGGCCGGCTCTTCCCTCGCGACGGCGAGCACCGTAACGCTCCGGTGAGCTGGCCGATGCACTCGCGGGCCCTGCTGTGCGGCAGCGCGTTCCTCTTCGACATGGCCCCGACCGGCTGGGACCTGATCAAGGCCATGCGCGACAACATCATCGCCGCGAACGGCCCGGACCCGTGGGACCAGAGCCTCTACTACGACCCGATCACCGCCCGGATCGACTGGGGCGTCTTCTACATGACCGCCCCGGCCAGTTGGCTGGCCTACCAGGCCCTGGCCGATACGCATTACGACGCCGTCAGCGGCACTTTGACCCTCAGGCCGAGAGCTCTGGCCAAAGTCTGCCCCGGCAAATGGCCGATCATCACACCAACGTTTTGGGCGATCGGCGAGGTGTCAGCCGACGGCAAGAAGCTGTCGGTTGACGTCACGAAGACCTTCGCTGATGGTATGGCGGTCAACAAGATTCTGGCCGATGGCGAGATCGAGCAGGTGTGGGTGACTTCGTCAGAGCCCGGCAAGCAGATTGAGAAGGTGAGTATGCGAGATCTGATGCCTCTGCGAGCGGGCCTGCGATGCCAGATCACGCTGAAGTGAGGTCTTCGGGAGCCTCATCCGGCCGGCAGATGGAGAATCATGAGATGAAGAAGAATATCTCACGTCGAACGGTGCTTGCTCGTGCCGGCGCGGCTGCCGTTGGCGCCGCGTGGGCCCGCACGTTGGTCGGCCAATCGACTCGTCCAGTGGGCTCGTCGCTCGGTGCGGGTGAGCGCGTCGGGGTAGGTTTGATCGGCTGCGGCCAGCGCGGCTGGCAGCTTCTCGATCTGTTGCTCCGGCAGGAGGATGTCGACATTCCCGCAGTCTGCGATGTCGACTCGGAACGGGTGGGTTTGGCAGCTCAGCGCGTCGAGAAGGCCGGTCGTCGCAGACCCGACGCAGTCGCTGATTTTCGCAAGATGCTTGACCGCTCGGACGTCCACGCCGTGGTCATTGCCACGCCTGATCATTGGCACGCCGTTCAGCACGTCTATGCCTGCACGGCCGGTAAGGACGTTTATGTTGAGTCGCCTGTCGGCCACAATGTCCTCGAGGGGGCGGCGATGGCCCGAATAACAAGGAAGCACTTCCGAGTCGTCCAAGTCGGCATGCAGCACCGATCGGCCGCTTGGTTCCGTGACGCGGTACAGCAAGTGCGGGCAGGCACACTGGGCAAGATCGCCCAGACTCGCAGTTGGAACTTTGCGAAGCTCAAGCCGGTGCCCCCTTCCGACGACGCTCAACCGCCGGCGTCCCTCGACTATGACAAGTGGCTCGGCCCCGCCCCGGTGCGGCCGTACAACCCGGGGCGCACCCACGGCCTGTTTTACAACTGGTGGGAATACGGCGGCGGCATGCTAACTCGCTGGAACGTTCACTACCAGGATCTGATCCACTGGGCGATGCGGGTTAACGGCCCGGTGAGCGTCACCGCCGTCGGCGGTAACCAGGGTCTCGGTGATTTCCGCGAGACGCCGGACACGATGGAGGTGATCTTCGAGTATGACACGCAACTCCTGCCGCGTCCGGGCCGTTTCACGCACGTCTACTCACTGAGACTGGGTAACGGGCACGCCGTGTGGGGTCCGCCGGTGCCTGCACACAACGATATGTTCGATGCGATCAGCTCCATGCACAGCGGGGCGCTCTTCCACGGTGAAGAGGCGACTCTCCTGGTCGATCGGCGCGGGTCGGCGGTGCTCCCTGCCGCACTGCGTCAGGACAAACCGATTGACACGGCCCCCGTCGAGAACGCCAATCCACCGTTCGATGCGTTGACCCTGGCACACCTCCAGGATTTCGTGAGCTGTGTGCGGACCCGTGCGGAGCCGAAAGCCTCCATCGAGGTCGGCCAGTACGCCGCCGCCGCCTGTCACCTGGCTAATATCGCATATCGCACGGGCCGCAGGATCTACTCCAAGCCCGGTGAACTGGCTTGTTTCGCCGATTCGACGTATGAGACGGTTGACACGCAGGCCACGGAGATGCTCCGTCGCACCGCCTATCGCGAGCCCTACGGGCCACCAAGAACCTGATGCTACGGCAGAACCCTCAGACGACCCGAGCCGGTGACGGCAAGGAGGAAGGCGAACGTGATCAGACGCGGCAAGCGGCTCAATCTTGCGGCAACCTGCGGTTTGACTCTCGTGCTTTCGACCGGCGCGGCCCATGGCGATGTCAGGGTCTGGGAAGAGCAGGTGGTCGTCCCGACCTACCGGGTGGGCGCGCCGGATCCCAATCCGATCTTCTATTCGAAGGAGTCCTATCAGGGTGCTCAGAAGCGAGTCTATCCCTATGCTCTTCAGGATCGCCTCACCCACGTTCGCGAAGAGCGGTCGTACACGGCCCTGAACCTCGAAAACCAGTACGTGAAGCTGACCGTACTGCCGGAGATCGGCGGGCGGCTGTTTGCCGCGACCGATAAGACCAACGGCTACGATTTCTTCTATCGCCAGCACGTGATCAAGCCGGCCTTTATCGGAATGCTCGGAGCCTGGATCTCCGGCGGTGTCGAGTGGTGTGCCTTTCACCATCATCGGAACACAACCTTCATGCCCGTGGACTACTGCCTCGCGGAGGACCCCGACGGCAGCAAAACGATCTGGCTTGGGGAAACCGAACGGCGGCACCGGATGAGATGGCTGGTCGGCCTGACACTCCACCCGGGCAGATCTTACGTTGAGGCGACTGTCAAGCTCTTCAATCGCACGCCGCAGCCGCATTCGATCCTCTATTGGGCGAACGTGGCCGTCCATGTCAACGAGGACTACCAGATCATCTTCCCGCCCAGCGTGCAGGTGGTGACCCACCACTCGAAGATCGACTTCACGACATGGCCCATCGCACAGGGTCGGTACCTCGGACGCGATTACACCGGCGTCGACTTGAGCTGGTGGAAGAACATGCCGAACCCAAACTCGTTCTTCGCGTGGAACCTGCAAGAGGACTTCATGGGCGGTTATGATCACGGCCGACAGGCGGGCGTGGTGCATGTCGCTAATCATCACCTGGTATGCGGGGCCAAGGTCTGGGAGTGGGGCAAGGGCGAAGCCGCTCGTCTGTGGGACAGCATCCTGACCGACAACGACGGTCCCTACGTCGAACTCATGGTCGGGGCTTGGTCGGACAACCAGCCGGACTACAGTTGGATCAAGCCGTATGAAACCAAGGTCATCAAGCAATACTGGTATCCTGTTCGCCAGATCGGCGGCTTCAAGAACGCCAACCTGAACGGCGCAGTTAACCTGGAACTGAAGCCGGACAACCAACTGGCGTTCGGGTTTCACGCGACGACGAAGCACGACAACGCCAAGGTAATCCTGAGCGCGGCCGGCACAACTCTCTTCGAGCAAACCGTCGAGATAGGACCCGAGAAGCCTTTTGCCCGGGAGATCGCGGTTCCGGCGGGCGTGAGCCGGGCCGATCTGCGGGCGGTGCTGATTTCGGCCGACGGTCGGGAACTCATTGCGTACCAACCGGTCCAACGCGAGCCGGTCAAGGAGTTGCCCGCCGTCGTGAAGGCTCCTCCGGGACCCCAGGAGATCAAGAATATCGAGGAATTATACCTGACCGGCCTGCGAATCGAGCAGATCCATAACCCCGGCGTCAACCCCGACGACTACTACCGCGAGGCATTGAAACGCGACCCGGGCGACACCCGCTGCAACACCATTCTTGGGGTTCGCGCCAACAAGAGAGGCTTGTACGAGGAGGCTGAAAAGCACCTGCGGCGGGCAATCGAGCGACTTTCGGCAGCGTACACCCGCCCGGGCGACACTGAGGCGTATTACCAACTCGGCTTGTCGCTGCGCGCTCAGGGCAGGTGTGACGAAGCGTACGACAACTTCTATCGGGCATCCTGGGACCAGGCCTTTCACTCGGCGGCGTTTAATCAGCTTGCGGAGCTTTCCTGTCGAGAAGGTGCGTTCGTGGAAGCGAGGGAGCAGATCGAGCGGTCGCTCTCGACCAACACCCTGAACAACAAGGCCCGCAGTCTCCAATCGCTGGTTCTGCGAAAGCTTGGGGACTATCAGGCCGCCAAGGCGTCATCGTCCGCAGCGTTGGCCAATGATCCGCTCGACTTCTTCGCCCGCAACGAACTGTACCTGGCCCTGGCCGCTGAGAAGGCCCCCAATGCCGCGGCGGACGTACTGGTCGAGCTGAGACGCCTGATGCGGGACGAAGTGCAATCTTATCTCGAGCTAGCCACCGACTACATGAACTGCAGCCAGTGGAACGAGGCGATCGAGGTGCTCCGTCGGCCGATCGAGACGAAGATGCCCTTCGCCGCGACCTATCCGCTTGTGCATTACTACCTCGGATACCTTTACGAGCAGAAGGGGAACCCAGCGCAGGCCCATGAGTCCTACACGCGGGCCGCGGCAATGCCGAGCGACTACTGTTTCCCTTTTCGGCTGGAGACGGCGGACGTTCTCAACGCAGCCATTCGGGCAAATCCCTCCGATGCCCGAGCCCACTACCATCTGGGCAATCTGCTGTTTGATCTTCAGCCTGAAGCGGCGATCGCGTGCTGGGAAAAGTCGGCCGCGATCGATGATCAGTTCGCCATGGTGCATCGTAATCTGGGATGGGCCTGCCACCGGGTTCTCAATGACGTCGGCCGTGCGATCGAGTGCTACGAGAAGGCCGTCACCCGCAACCCGATGGATCCGCGGCTGTTCTTCGAGTTGGACGGTCTATACGAAACAGCAAACGTGGATCCTGCGCGTCGCCTGGCAGTCCTGGAGAAGAACCATGAGGTCGTTCGGCAGCATCAAGACAGCCTGCTTCGTGAGATCATGGTGCTCGTGCTGGTCGGGCGATACGAGCAGGCCATTGACCACCTGTCAAAGAGTCAATTCCACGCCCGCGAGGACACAGGCCACGTTTACGAAACATACGTTGATGCCCATCTGCTACGAGGCCTGACATTGCTGAGAGTCGGCAGGAACGTCGAGGCTCTGGCCGATTTTCAGCGAGCGGCCGAGTCGCCGAAGAATCTCGCGACGCCGCGGAACAACCTCCGCGTCCCCGAGATCGCCTACCATACGGCAATGGCGCGAAAAGCTCTCGGTGAAACCGCCAAGGCCGGGGAGGCCTTCGAGGAAGGCGCCTCGCACCCAGGCTCGGCCTCGATCCCGCAGACCCGGTACTGCCACGCGCTCTGCCTGGCGGAGCTGGGCAAGGCTGACGAGGCCGCGAAGGTGTTCGACGATCTCATCAGGACCGGCAAGGAGAAGCTGACGACCAGAACCGACGAGCCCGACTTCTTTGCCAAATTCGGCGAGCAGGAGGCGACCAACGCGCGCGCCGCATCGGCTCACCTGTCCATCGGCCTGGGCCTGCTGGGCAAGGGAAAACCCTCGGAAGCCAAACAGGAGTTCGAGCAAGCCGTCAGGCTTAATCTGGGCAATGTGTGGGCGGCGTACTACCTGCGCCCATAGAAGCCCCTGTCAAGCTCCTCTTGTTTGTCTCGCCAGCGATCATTGCTTCGGACCAAAGGTAACCGCAGCGAATCGTCCCACCTCATGATAACCCGTGAAGGTCGGTGAGAGGGCGATCTGCTCCGTATGTTTCCAGCCCTTTTCGCGATCTTCCAAGGACTGCGGCATAGTGAACGTCATGGCCGTTCTGTAGACGTTAACACCCCACTTGCTGCCCGGTTGCGGCTGTGCATTAACCGACTTGAACGGGATGCGCACCTCGGCAACCCAAAGATCCTTTCCCTTCTGGACCTTGCATTCCCATGGTTCGTTGTACAAGGTGAAGTTGTAGAACCGTCCCTCGATCGTGGCACCGGCCGTGTTAGCAGCGAATTGATAGTAATCCATCTTGTCGAACCTGCTGTCGATGAACACCTCAAAGGAATCGTCGCCGAAGATACCCGCGCTATCCGGTCCTCGGGCATTGGCTACGAGCAGGTCCATCCTCGGCTCCGTGGCCTCGATGGCCACGTAGAAAGCGTCCGAGCCGTACGCGAGCCGCACGTACGTGGGCTTCTCGGACGGTTCATTGTGGTTGGTCCTGAGCGGACCGATGCGCTCGGCCTTCTGCCAGCCGGGCTCGTCCAGGCGACCGTCAACGGTGATCCCTTCGACATAGACGGCGGTCAACTCCGGCACCGGCCCTTTCTGCTGGTCACGGTACCAACCGGGCAGGTAAATGGGGCGCAGCGGGCGCGGTCCTTCGGGCAAATCAGCCAATCTTCGCTCGGCCGCGTTGTTGCCCTCGTAGATTTCCTTCACCAGATTGCCCGTGTCCACCCGCACGCGCACGCCCGTTGCCTTTGGGCCGACCCGCCAGGGCATCGAGACCATCACGCTGCTGGGCACCAGGGCACGGGGACAAGCCAATGTCTCGATGAGTTGCTCTCCGATGACCCTGCCGGAGCCCAGTTCCTCGGCCAGCACCTTCACCTGCCGGGCGTCCTCAGTGCCGATGTTGTGCACCCGAATTCTCAGTTCTGCCTCCGTCCCCGGATCTGGAGCCGCCGGAACGCAAAACAGGTCGTCGCTACAGACCGCCACATCCGCCCGCGATTCCCAAGCGGGGCCTTCAGCCAACTGAATGAACTCCATGATATACTCGTAACCCGGCTCCAGGTCGAAATCCAGAATGGAGCCTCGTTCAATGATGACGGTTTCATCGCGAACCAGCCGGTCCGGCCGATCGTCCGCATTGGCGTCGATCCCGAAGGTCACTCGATATGCCCCGGGCTCCAACTGGAAAAGTTGAGCACCGATGGAGCGAGGTTTCTCGCCCACGTTGCAGCACAGTGCCTTGAAGCGGGTCAGGCTGTGTTCGAGCATGACCACGGCCAGCTCATAGTCGCCTCGCAGCCACCGCACCGGTGGAAACGGCAAATCCACAAAATCGGGGCTGGAGTGGTCGGTACCGTAGTACAACAGCGGGAAGTGCTCGCCCAACAGGTCGATGGACGCTTCGTAATTGTCCGTCCCGTTCCTGATATTGATCCGCCTCGCCTTCTCGGCCTCAACCCGGGCGTACTCAACGGCTTTCCTGCCGGCTTCGAGTGCGATCTGTCTCGTCATACGGGGCGGCGAACCCCACCAGCGATCGTACTCGTGGTCCCCAGTGGCCCAGCGATAGGTGTAAAGCAATTCTGCACCCGTCCGTCCGTAGCGGGTCTTCTCGTCCGGCGGCAGCGTGACAGAATCGGCGTTCGAGCGATTCTCCGGACCGAGAATGTCCTTGATCGCATATCCGTGCCGAAGCATCCCGTACATGCCCAGTTCCGTGCGCGCCGGGAGCAGAAAGTCCGGATCGCCGCTGATCGCATAGTCGAGAATCAGCAGCTCGAGCAAGCGGATACGCTGATTATGGAGGACGACCGCCCCGGTATACCAGGTGCGCGTGAATCCGCCGGCCTCATCCGTGGCAAACACCACCTCGCACGGCAGCATTCCGTAAGGCTTGCCATAGGCCGTCTCCTTGGCGTGGTCGACCCATGCCCGGCCCCATTCCAGGCAATAACGAGCCAGGTGGGGATCGCGGTTGTACCACAACAGATGCATCGCAGGAATCATCGCGCGGGCGCAAATACCGGCATCCGACCCGAAATAGGCGTGTTCCCAGATCTCCTGGGAACCAAAAAAGTTGGATCGGAAATGACGGTGGCCCCTGGCGTTGACGGCGGTCCATTTCTCGACATTCTTGCTTGTGGTCATCATGCGTTCGATGAACACGGGATTGCCGTAGTCGATGATCGTCATCAGCGGTTGGGTGTTGGACGTCACCTCGGCCGCGTGGGCCACGTCACGGGCACCGGACTCATAACCATCCATCAGCGACTCGTTGTACCACACCCAGTCGAGGGCCTTGCGCAGCGATTCGATAATCCGCTGATCGTCCGCCGCCATGACGACAATCGGCCACATCTCGTAGAACTCGCAGTCATCGTTAAGCCCGAACCCGAAGCTGCCGTCCTCGGCTTGGCGATCGATCCAGTAATAGATCACCTCCGTCCAGGCCTTGAGCCCGCGACATTCCATAACCGCCCATTCGGGCGGAGCAACGGCCTCGGCCGGGGCAGAAAGCAATCCGAGCAGAATTAACGACTGGCAAAAAAGACAAGTCCTCAGCATTGAATCACTCCTCATCAGGACAGACAAAAACGTCTTTACAAGCGGCTTCCTTCGGGTATCGTCTCGAACGGGATGCTCGGTCTCACAAAGGAATGAGGTTCACTGCAAGGATCGCAAACCCTCCCGGCCATCCAGTCGATCCGCGGCATCAGCGCGCACTTTCGGCGCATGGATACCGACCTTCCAGATGCAACGAGGGGCAACCGCAACTCTTATTATTGCTCATGACAATCCTCGGGTCAACTCGGGGCATCGACCGATGCGCACCGGTTCTGGACGGCCTTGCGACTGTCTGTTTTCGAGGCTTTGGTGTGGTATGCTTGTTCGCTGACAGGATTGGTGGAAGCGATGCGGGACCGGCGGCAAAACGTGAACCCGGAGCACTTACTGTCGGAGAATACACAACCATGATCGGAAGAACCGTGTCTATGTTTGTCGTCGTGTGTGCTTGCGTGATCTTGTTCCACGCGGTCAGCGGATGCGGTACTTCTCAAGGCGCCTCGTCTTCGTCCTTCACTTTCACCGTAACCGCGGACATCGAGGGTGCCGCTTTTACGGCTCCCGACGAATTGCGTCTTCTTTTTCGGGACATCAAGGACACGGGTGGACCGGGTGCATTCATGATTCATGTGGGCGACCATATGCCGGGAATCGAAGCCCAGGACATTGAGCTGAAGAAGGCCTTTGGGGCCGACTTCCCCTGGTACTGCGTGCTGGGCAACAACGACCAGAAAGAGCCCGAGAAATCGATGCGGTTCATCCGCAGTCACCTTCGTGAGTTGCCGTACATCGTCAACGTCGGGCCTTTCAACAGCGAGACGACCACGTACTCATTCGACTACGGCGACGCACACTTTGTTGTCTTGAATCTTTACTACGACGGGTGCACGGACCACGGTACGCGACGGCCGGGCACGGCCGGCAAGGTCATCCCTCAGCTCTACTACTGGCTGGCCGACGACCTTGCCGCCACCGACAAGAAATGGATTTTCGTCGCAGCCCATGAACCCGCCTTCCCTCAGCCGGACGCCGATTGGGGCGACGTCCGGCATGAGAACGACAGTCTGAACGAGTACCCTGCCCAGCGTGATGCCCTCTGGGAACTGCTCAGCGACCACCGCGTGGTGGCATACTTCAACGGGCACATACATCGTTATGCGCGGTATCTCAAAGACGGTGTCTGGCAGGTCAGCGTTGCACAGTCGCGAGGCAACTCCAAGTACGACAGCTACGTCCGCGTCCACGTCGGGCGCAGCGAAGTGACCTTCGATGTCTATCGCCCTCTGCACGAAGGCGTCTTTCGAAAGACGGACACATGGGAAGTCACAAGGCCCGACGGGCCGACGGCCTTTCCGCACGCCATGGCCGACCCGGACGCGGCGTGGGTTGGGATCGAATACGTCAAACAACTGTCACTGACCCAGCGATGCCCGGCGACCGACTGGTCGGTGATTGAGGGCCCGCCCGGGCTCACCGTTGACCGGCATGGGTTCGTTCGTGGCTGGACTCCAACAGCGCAGCACGTCGGCAGCGATCGGAGCATCACCGTCCGAGCGGCCAACACTAGGGGCGTGGCCGAGGTGACGTGGCCCGTCCGTGTTTCGCCGCTACCGGCCGATACCGTCGCCATGTTCCCGTTCAACACCGGTCCGGAAGGTTGGAGACTGGAGACTTGGATGGGCGGCAAGTATGGGCCGGCGAGCATATCCTGGCAGGTTCTTGGCGGGCATCCGGGCGGAACCGTTTTCTCGGTCGGTCACGGTGCCAATGATGACAACCGCTGCACGCGAGAAGGGACGATCCTGACGCGAGCCATCTCCACCAGAGGATTCCGAGACATCCGAGTTGAGTTTGATGTGATTGGCGATCTGGCCGCCCCGCCGTGCGGACAAACCGACGGCGTTGAGGGCGGCGTCGACGGCTCCAGCGAAGATCAGCTCGGCGTCTGCTACAGCACCACGGGACCAGAGGGGCCGTGGACAACCGCCCGCGTCTTCAAGGCCGGTGACCTGCCCGCCGAATGGACTCGAAAAGTGGTCGATCTCTCAACAGCTCAAGGAACGGCAGACAACCCCGACTTCGCGCTGCGGCTTGTGTGGCAATTCAACACCTTCAGCGACTCGGGCCGCATCGACAACGTGGCCGTCCTGGGTGCTCGTTGAATCACGCCGATGCGGGTTCGTCTTACGCATCCGCCTGGGCCAGAACCGACGTCGAGACAGCCGCTTTCCGCACAGGGACGGCGGGCTGTGGCGGGCGAGTGTGCCGCCTGATCGGGCCTCGCTTCAGACACAATGCCCAGCCAAGCGTGCGCCGAACGGTCTGAATGGTGCCCCACATTCCGAGAACCTGCATCATAGCATCCGCGAGATAAAGCCTGGTCCTGGGCCGGATGATTGCCCGGAGAAAGCGCAGCGGATTGTAGAAGTAGAGGTACGCCAGCATGATGTTCAACTGTTTGCGCCAGGGCCGCGGGTCCCGGGATGCCACCACATAGTTGCCGTCCAGCATGTGCTGCTCGACCTGGCGACCGGCTGCGATAGCGTACGTCAGGCCGGAAGTGAAGCTTTCTTCATATCCCCTGGATCCCGTTGCCGGGGTAATCATCAACACCTGCAGGCCGGCAGCCCCGGCTCGGCGAAGCAAACGCACCTGGTTCAGCAGGCCGCAGGGGCTGCCGCGCGTATACAAGGGCTGGCCATCGTGGTGCATCATCATGGGCATCGGAACAATGCCGTGTCTCGATAAGAGACGAAACACCTCTTCGGTCCCATCGACGCTCTGGCCCTTCCGAATCAGTGCGCCCGTCATATCTTCCACACCAAGCCACAGGGCCCTTATCCCGCCTGCCCGAACAAGTGAGAGGTGATCCCGCATTTGCAGGGTGTCGTGAACCGTTACTTCGGTCGCCCAGCGGACCGTCTTGCGGAACTTGCCTCCGTTGATCGCACTGCGGGCCAGAGTCTCGACAATTCCCAGCGTCCGTTGCTTGTTGTTGAAGAAGTTGTCGTCCGTCCCGAAGAAATAGCGGATGCCATATTCCTGGTGCAGCCGGATGAACTCGTCGGCAATGCGCGCCCCGCTCTTGGCCCGATGCTGTCGTTGGTTATATGCCGGTATGGGGCAATAGGGACAGTTGAACTTGCAGCCGAAGGTCAGCACCAGCGACGCCAGCGGGCTGTACTTCCGCACGCGGCCGGCCTGCAGGCTCTCGGCGGCCAGGGTGGCCTCGCGGCTCGGCGGCTCAAGCAGTCGATACCCCAAAACCGGGTGCGGCAGCTCGTCGAGGTCGCTCAGCAGCCGTTGTGTGCCGGTGTCGACAAGCTCTTCGGCTACGCCGTCTTTCTCACCCAAAGAGTACACCAGCCCGGGGATCCCATCGAGCATGCCGCCGTCACGGGCTCGTCGAAAGGCTGACCGCAACGGTTCGCCTTCCGCTCGCACGCTCAGCAGGACCTCCATTAGACTCAGCAGCACATATTCCTCGCCGGTCACGGCCACGTCGGCACCCCAGGGCTGCCGAGGATCAGAACTGAACACATCCCATGGTTCGTAAATGACCTTCGGGCCTCCGGCGATGATCAAGGGTCTCTTGGAAGGGTCGATACGGCAGGCGTCGCGAATCAGGGCATGGCACTGAGCGGTGTGAATCTGCATGCTCGAAACCATGAAGAGATCGGGAACGCGACCGTCGAGCCGCATCAGGCTGGGCTTGAAGTTGGGATTCCACTGTTGCAGCACGATACGGGTCTTCGAAAACCCGACGTCCGCCATCGCCGAGCCGATCGCCCTCACGCCGGCGGGAGCCATGCGGGTGTCGGCGTAAATAAAAGGGAGCATTCGTGTGCGATGGTCGAAGGCGCAGGCGATCACGCTTGCCAGGTCGTGCTTGCCCGAGATTCGGCGCAGGGATTCTCGCAGGCCGGTCATCTGGCCCGGCTTGAGCAACTCATCGCCGCGTGCCCGACGCGGTATCTCCATGACAAAGCAACTCCGCTGATCAGGCGAACCGGGCTCCGGTTGTCGCCGGACGTCGTGTCGTCTTTCGACCTCAATTGCCGACGCAAACAGGATAAACGCAGGCGAGGAGTCTGTCGAGTTGAGGCAATGCAGGCGAAGTCGACGATTCTCATGCCGTCTCCGATAACCACTCATGCATTGGCGTACGAGCTTGGGTCGGGGCGAGTAGACCCCTCGACGCGTCTCAAGAAAAGCCGCCAAAGCCACCCGCCCGGCGCCGGAATCATGCGTTGGATCGCTCGCCATCAGCCGTCCCGATTACGGCACAGGGGTGTCGAGGCGAAACTCAGCTCCTCCGGCGTCGCATTCAACTCATCAAACGTGAACGGCCGACCGCATTCCGGGCAACGTTGCTCGGTCAGGCCGTAGAGGTAGTAATCACAACCCGGGCAGCGGCCCTTCGGGTCGTAAAAGGGTGCCAGTCGGCAGGTCAACAACTGTCCGAACGTGCGCAGCCAGGACTGGTCGGTGAGCACGGCCGCCTCGCCCACCGAGGCCAGGACGATCAGCAGGCATGCAGCCAACGACAAGTAAAGACCGTATAGCGGGTTGCTGAAGATCGGCCAGTAACTGAACCAGGCTAACCCCGACAAACCGCCAAGGAACCAGAGGCAGAGACGACGCTGGTGCCGACGGCGGATCGCGAAGATCGTTCCTGCCAGCAAAAGGGGGGAACACAACAGGCCGAACACCAGATTGACATAATCCTGAGTCGTCCACGAAGAGGGGGCCCACCCATTCGTGAATCCTTGCCGTAGTGTGGACGCCAGCACGACAACGGCTGCGTAGGCCAGCAGAATGATGACCGCCAGCGTGCTTGCGCTTCGGAGCTTGGGCCAGGCGACGAGCGCTGCCAGGGCACCGATCATCAGGGCGGCGCCGAACGCGTAGGCCACAAAATACACGACGACAACGGCGACAACGTCGATTAGCCACGAACCGTTCCAAGCGTCACTCAGCTCCCAGACCAGCGACGCCGCAGGGACGATCGGTCCATTGCAACCCTGAACGGCCGGTAGAAGAAAACAAGCGGCCAGGAGTAAACCCGAGAACAAGCTCAGCAGCCGCCATTTCCGAGCCCGGCGGTCGGGTCTGTATTCACCGGACGGCTTGGACATGTCGGAACAGCTTCAACCACGTCGGTCTCCAGGTCAAGCCGCTGCGAGTTTTTCAGGGTTTTCTCGAAACCGCACCCCACTGTTGACCGGGGCGGTCGTCCCCGTCCCGGCGTAGCCTGCCCGCGAAGCCGGAAGGGAGCGACTTCTTCGGGGTTTGGCCCTCTTGTGGTCCGGCTCCTGGTCTGTGCTCCGGTTTCGGCAAGGGCCGCCCAAAGTGCCACGGTCGGCCGCATCACATTCCGGTAGCTGTGCGCTTGATCTTGAAGCCAGGGCCGTGCAAGATGGCCCCACCATGGCATGGCCGGGACAGCAGCCTGTCCCCAGACCCGTGTGGGACCGGCTGCCGGCCGGTCTGAGTGGGGGCGTATGGGACATGAGCTCCAATTGAGCAAGAACCCTTCCGACAGAGAGGATGTCAGTCATGATCAAATCGATGCTGCGCGTAATCGTCTGTGGCGCATTCGCCGCATGTGTTGCCGCCATCCTAGGTGCCGATACCGGTCCGGAACCCAAGCCGCCAGTCCGGACCAACAAACTCCGCGTGCTCATCGTCACCGGCGGGCATGACTTCCAGCGGAAAGAGTTCTTCGAGATGTTCGACGGCCATCCGGACGTCGCCTGGGAAGAGGTCCAGCAGCCCGAGGCCCAGAAGTGGTTCGCCCCGGACAAGGCCGACAGCTACGATGTGATGGTCTGGTACGACATGTACTCGCAGATCACCGAGGAATCCCGCAAGAACCTTGAGGCCTTGTTGAAGAAGGGTAAGCCGCTGGTGGCCATGCACCATGCTGCAGGGGACTACCAGGACTGGCCCGAAGCGATCAAGATCATCGGGGCAAAGTTCAACCTCAAGCCCGGCCCCACGGAACGAAAGCCCTCGTTCAAGCATGACGTCAAGGTGCGGGTGAAGATCGCTGACCCGCAACATCCCATCACCCGTTTCATGAAGGACTTCGAGATCGAGGATGAAACATATAAGGACATGGAGTTCCTCGAAGGTACCCACCCATTGCTGACCACCGACGAGCCGACGAGCGACAAGGTAATTGCCTGGACGCACACCTATCACAAGAGCCCGGTGGTCTACATTCAGCTCGGACACGACGCCAAGGCATACACCAACCCGAACCTTCGTCGACTGGTCGTGCAGTCGATCCGGTTTGTCGCCGGCCGTCTGCCCGATCCGTCAACGGAGGGTTTCGTTCAACTCCTTAACGGCACAGACTTTACGGGTTGGACGATCGTCGGCGATCCCAAGGGCTTCTGGTTCACCGACGGCGTTCTGCGAAGCGAGAGCGGCAAAGGCGGCTTGTGGATGCGGACGAACAAGATTTATCGCGATTTCATCCTGCGGGTCGAGTGGCGGATCGGTAAGGACGGCAACTCGGGCGTGTTCGTGAGAGCCGCGGCAGAGGGCTATCCTTGGGAAACCGGCAGCGAGATCCAGATCAGCAATGAGCCTCGCGATATCGCCCACTGTACCGGGTCGCTCTACGGAACGGTGGCCGTCGATCCGCGACCGGACGAGACTGCCGACGTCTGGCACATGTTCGAGATTCACTGCCGCGGATACCACTACAAGGTCTTCGCGGACAACATCCCCGTCGTCGACGTCGATGCCAAGACCATCCCGGCCCTGGCCGCCAAGCCGCTGGAGGGCTATATCGGCGTCCAGGACTCCCACAACCGAACATCATACGTGGAATACCGTGGCATATGGGTCAAGGAGCTCACACCGATGAGTAGTGACAAGGAGCCGGCCTGGCGCGTCGGAACGCAGGCGTACACATTCAACCGGTTCACCTTCTTCGAGGCCGTCGACAAGGCCAGTTCGATCGGGCTGAAGTACATCGAAGCCTACCCCGGCCAAAGGCTGAGCCCCGGCCTTGGCAGCGCCAAGTTCGATCATGACATGGCCCCCGACCTGAGGCAGACGACCAAGACCAAGCTGGCCGAGGCGGGTATCAGACTGGTCAATTACGGCGTGGTCGGCCTTGGCAATGACGAAGCCGCAGCCCGCAAGGTGTTTGAGTTCGCCAAGGATATGGGCATCGAAACAATCGTGTCCGAGCCGGAGCCGGGCAGCTTCCAGATGCTCGACAAGCTCACTCAGGAGTATGAAATCAACGTGGCTATTCACAATCATCCCAAGCCGTCACGGTACTGGAACCCGGACACGGTGCTGGACGCGATCAAGGGAACGAACTCCAGAATCGGGGCCTGCGCCGACACCGGCCATTGGCTTCGGTCCGGGCTTGACCCGATCGAGTGCCTCAAGAAGCTCGAAGGCCGGATCATCTGCCTGCATCTGAAAGATCTGAACGAAAAGGCGATGACCGCCCACGACGTCCACTGGGGCGAGGGCGTGGCGAACATGAAGGGCATCCTAGCCGAACTCAAACGGCAGGGCTTCAAGGGCGTCTTCTCTGCCGAATACGAGCACAACTGGGAGAACAACGCCCCCGACGTGGCGGCTTGTGTCCAGAATTTCGAGAAAATGGCGAAGGAACTGGGAATGAACTGAACAGTTCATCCGGTGTCCCGGGACTGACGGGCTCACAGGTGGCGCCCGCCTGGAGTCTACGGCTTTGTCGAGCGGCAAGCCATGTCCCTCACTGAGGCCGAGGATCGCCCATGCTGTAAGCTGCCCCACATCAGCTTGGTTAACGGCGGCGGTGTCTGGCTGCTGCAACCGGGCCATCTCGTGGCTTAGCCGCCGGAATCCCGGCCTTGCCCACTCCTCAGAAGGGGGCCGTGTCTTGATGGGAGTTTGCGATCGGAGATGAGTCTGCTGACCGGCGCATCGTGTAACCCCCAGAAACCACGGGGGCCGCTGATTTGCGGGCCCAGGGCAGGCGCTCCGGCCTTCCTTCCGCCGCAGATTTCATCCACCAAAGCTGTAATATTCCAGGTCGTACTGCTGAGGGTCGCTCGGGGCAGAGCTGCGGGATTTCCGCAATTCCATCTTCCAATTAGGCGCGGGTCGGTTACAATGCACGAGTTGCTTCCCCCTTTGGTGCCGTTCTGCTGAAAGGCGGAACGGCAAGAAGCTAGTCGCAAGGACTGGCAATACCCCTACCTTACGGTCCTGGTTCACCCCGGCCGGGACCATGAGTGCCGGAACCTGCGATAGCTCGCCAATGGCCCCGGTTCCCCCTACCGGGGCCTGTTTTTTTCCGCCCTATGGAAGTATTGAAAACAGAATCGCAAGTCATGGCATCGCATGGCGATACAGCATTTTCGGCTTCGGTCGCTTTTTCGTCGTTCGTTGCGTTTCCATGCCCTTCACGCATGTTCAGTACAACGCTGGGGACAACACCCACTACAACGCTTCCATCGTCGTAAGTCCCGTTTTTCTGTTGGGCTTGGGCTGATTCTCGGGCCGAAGTTCGGGCAGTCGTTCAACCGCCCCGAAGGTGTCCAAGAGCTGCGGATCGGTGTAGGTTTGCATGGTCAACTTCAACACGGCCGGCAACGCCTGTTTGTTGCGTTTCGCTACGCTGATCGTCATGCCTTTCTGCCCCGCCTGCGCGTTGCCGTGGTTGAGACGCTAAGGACGTGAACACCGACCTCGTCGGCGGCGTCGCCAGTGGCTGAGCGCCACGGCCTTGCGCCGCTTTGATATTCGGCGCCATCGCCGTTGGCGGAGTTGCGGGAGGGTGACAAGCATGAGCTGGCTGAACATGGATGGCTGAGGAGCAAAGACCTCGCCGGCGTTGCTGAAGCCCCATACGTCGGGATGGGAATCAAAACCGAGGCTTTCGACATCGTTTTCTCTGTCGGATCAGACCCGCATTCCTGCCGTGTCCGAAGCTGCTTTCTGCTGCGATCCCGACGCAGCAACGTTATCTCGCCTGAGCTCTGAAGCACCTCGCGAGCCTGCAGTTATCCGGAAGGTCCGATCCCCACCTGGTTATGGGACCCCGAGGGTTGCGGGCCGGTCTCCGGCCCAACGACCCCGGCTTGGCCACGACTGGCCCAGGGGCTGTTCTGGCCAAGGCTTGCCCCCCACAGGGGCAATTACGGTGTGGCGTCCGGAAATGTTGCATCGGGTTATCCCCCGCCCGTGCCAGATGGTTCGGGGCACCGGCCTGCCCGAAAACGACCGCCTCGAGGCAGAAGCTGGAGACTTGGGCACAGCGTCTCGGGGAAGGGTTGACAGCTTCAGGGGCCTTCCGGCGAGGAAACCCCCCATCGGGCGCGTCCGATAGCGAAACGGGAATCCGAAATCCGCAAAAATCGACCGAAAAATCGCAACTGCTCGGGAAAGACAGCAGCTCCCGTGCATAGGATTTCATGAGAAGGCTTCCGCTTCGGCGGAGGGGGTGTACAGAGAGTCGGGGAGAGGGCGGGCTGTGCCGGTCGGCCAACACGCTCCAATCGGAGTCCCCATTCACAAGTCGGTTTGTTTCGTGGGCCGGTCCGTACGGCGGAGATGAGACATGGCGTGCGACGGCTACTTGCCTTTGTGGAACCGTGTTCTGCTGGACGTGTGCACCCAGCGGGATTTTCTCACGCCGGGTTGTGTGTTGCAGGTTGCCAATCTCGATTCGCTGATCGCGAACCTGCAACGCGTCTTCGGCTGGGTGCGATCGAACGGTATTGCCGTGGTTTCGCTGGTGGAATCGCACCGGCCGACCGAGCCGATGCGCGAATTCCCGCTGCATTGCATCGATAACACGCCCGGACAGGAGAAGCTGCCCTTCACACTGCTGTCACCCCGCACCCTGGTCGAAACAGACAACTACTTGTCTCTGCCGCCGGACCTCCAAGCCAACAACCGTCAACTCATCTTCCGGAAGCGAACACGTGATATTCTCAGCAATCCAAAGGCCGACCGATTCCTGACCTCGTGGCAACCGGAGGAATACATCATCGTTGGCGTGGGCCTCGAACGGGCGATTCGTGGGTTGGCGCTGGGCCTGTTGGCCCGCCACAAAACGGTCACCGTGGTCACCGACGCGTGCGGCTGCTGGAGCCCGGCCGACGCCGAATTGGTCATCCGCCAGTTGGGAGCCAAGGACATCAGGCTGACTACCGTCGAAGAGCTGACCCGGCCTCCGGTGGTCGTGGCCAAGCGGACCTTGCTTCGTCTGCGTCGAAGTCGACGCCACCATCCGGTCGGCTCTCGACCGGCCAAACTATCTTCCCGGGCCAAGGTGGCCAACGGCTGATCCTGCCCGAGAATTCAATCTTTACTGTATCATCTACAACCCTTCTTGCTGCAGCCCTGATCGCGTTCGCGAAGCATTCGGCCGACTCGTTCCCTCGGTGTCACCGTCGCCAGTTTCATTGGTGCGGGTTCGGGCTATCGCGCACATTGTATGGCAAGCTGCCAATGACCCTCCCTTTCAAAGGCCGTGCGCGATGGTCCTACATAGCGGTCGACATCTTGACTTACAGCTACCCATATGTAGGATCTCGCATTGGCGGCTGCCGGCCACGGCCGGCACTTTCACAGGAGACTGCTATGTCCAGCCTCGACGACCCGTCTCAAGGGTTGCCCAAGACAAAGCAACTCCCGGTGAAACGGGAGGTGAAGGAGCTTTCGCTGCTCTTTGAGATCAGCCAGATGCTGGACCGCAGCCTCGATTTGCGTGAGGTTGTCCACCCGATCCTGCAACTTCTGCATGAGCGGATGGGCATGTCTCGCGGAACACTGACTCTGCTGGATCGCGAGACAGGGCAAGCGCACATCGAGGCCGCCCATGGCCTGTCCGCCAGTCAGTGCAGACGGGGAATGTACGCCCCCGGCGAGGGGATCACCGGCAAGGTGATCGAAAGCGGCCGGCTCATGGTGGTGCCTCGGGTCTCGGAGGAGCCTCGATTCCTCGACCGAACGCAATCCCGCAAGCACCTCAGGAAGCAGGACATCTCCTTCATCTGCGTCCCGATCAAGCTGGGAAACGAGGTCATCGGGGCGCTGAGCGTCGACCGCTTGTTTTCCGAAGAGGTCCGGCTTGACGAGGACGTTCGGCTGCTTTCGATTATCGCATCCATGATCGCGCAGGCGGTGCGGTTGCGTCAGTCGGCCCAAGCCGAGCGTCAGCGGCTGATCGAAGATAACCTTCGGCTCCAGGACGAGCTCAAGGAACGGTTCCGGCCGGCCAACATCATCGGCAACTCACGGGTCATGCAGGCCGTGTACGACCAGATTGCCCGGGTATCCAAGAGCGACGCGACGGTGTTGATCTGCGGCGAGAGCGGAACGGGCAAGGAGCTGGTCGCCAACGCCATTCATTACAACAGCCCGCGGGCCGGCAAACCGTTTGTCAAGGTCAATTGCGCCGCGCTGCCCGAGACGATATTGGAAAGCGAGCTGTTCGGCCACGAAAAAGGGGCGTTCACCGGGGCGGTCGCCCAACGGGTCGGCCGATTTGAGATGGCCTCGGGGGGAACCATCTTTCTCGATGAAATCGGGGATTTCTCGATGGCCACGCAGGTTAAGCTGCTCCGCTTCCTGCAGGAGCGCGAATTCGAGAGAGTCGGCGGAACCAAGACCATCCGCGTGGACGTGAGGGTGATCACCGCGACAAACCGCAACCTTGAGCAACTCATCGCCGAGAATAAGTTCCGGCAGGACCTGTACTACCGCCTGAACGTCTTTCCCATTCACCTCCCGCCGCTACGCGCGCGCAAGTCGGACATTCTGCTGCTTGCGGATCACTTCGTGCTGAAGTACGGCAGTCTGAACCACAAGAAGATCAAGAGGATTTCAACGCCGGCCATCGACATGCTGATGGCCTATCACTGGCCCGGCAACGTCCGCGAGCTGGAGAACTGCATCGAGCGCGCGGTACTGGTCAGCGACGACGAGGTGATTCACGGGCACCACTTGCCTCCAAGCCTGCAGACCGCCGAGGCGTCGCACACCAATCTGGTGGGCACGCTGCAGGTGGCGCTGGACAACCTTGAACGGGAACTGATTGTGGACGCGCTGAAATCCTCCCGGGGCAACGCCGCCAAGGCCGCCCGCGAACTCGGTCTGACCGAGCGCGTCATGGGCCTGCGCATCCACAAGCACGGCATCGACCCTGCTCGGTTCCGCGCCAAGTGGTAGCCCCGGCCAACCCCCGCCCCTTTTCTTGCAGGGGCGAAAAGACCCCCTGCACCAGGCAGTCCGCACCGGCAGCCTGTCGCTTCTTCTCCTGTCGGTGACGCACGCGGCTGGCAAACCTGTTCCTACATTTGCGTATACCCTTTGGGCGCTTCCCTACGGTAACGTATGCCTGACCATTCGATCTGGCCATCCGTCGGCGATGAATTGTTTTCTGTAACACCTTCTTTCACAAAGACTTGCGCCATTCAACAAGCCGCGCTGTGTCCGAATCCGGCACGCCAATTGCCCACCGCGTAAGACGATTCGCCTCGCGTTTGGCGCAGGGCCGACGCGGGCGTGGTCTGCCGGTTTGCCTCGCCGAGAACGACAGGAAAACCGTGCCGTCCACCGGCCGCAGAGCTCGGAACAAAACGATCTGTGGCGAAGGTTGACTGCCGGTAGTGGTGCGAACGGAGGAAACGATGAAACGACGAGTGATCGGATTGGCACCGGTACTGGTGCTTCTGTCAACGGGACCGGCATGGGGTGCCGAGGCATCCGAAGTAGATACCGGTGCCACGGCATGGATGCTCACCTCCACCGCGCTGGTGCTGCTGATGATCCCCGGTCTGGCCATGTTCTACGGCGGCCTGGTCCGCTCCAAGAACGTCCTGGGCACCATGATGCACAGTTTCGCGGCCATGGGCGTGATCAGTGTTTTGTGGGTGGTTTGCGGCTACATGATGGGTTTCGGAAAGGGCGCCGGCTGGTGCGGGTGGGATCCCGGCTTGATGCTTCTCAAGAGCATCGACGACAAGATCATGGAACAGTACCGGGTACCGGAATACGTCTTCGCGATGTTCCAGGGAAAGTTTGCCATCATCACCCCCGCACTGATCGCCGGGGCATTCGCCGAGCGAGTGCGGTTTCGCACCTATTGCGTTTTCATCGCCGTGTGGGGCCTGCTGGTCTACAACCCGCTGTGCCACTGGGTGTGGGGTGCCGACGGTTTTCTGTACAAGATGCAGGCGATTGACTTTGCGGGCGGAACGGTGGTTCACATTTCCTCGGGCGTCAGCGGGCTGGTTGCGGCCTTGTATCTCGGTGCACGGCGCGGATACCCGCAGAACGCGTTTCATCCCAGCAATCTGGTAATGACCCTGATGGGTGCGGGCCTGTTGTGGGTGGGCTGGTTCGGTTTCAATGCCGGCAGCGCCGTTTCGAGCAGTCTGGCAACCGCTCAAGCGTTAACTGCCACTCAGACGGCAGCGGCGGCCGGAGCGCTGACATGGATCATCGTGGAGGGCCTGCACCAAGGCAAAGCCACTGCGTTGGGATTTGCCAGCGGCATTCTCGCAGGCTTGGTGGCGGTGACGCCGGCAGCGGGGGTCGTGCAACCCGGCGGGGCATTGGCCCTCGGGGCAATTGCCGCTTGCGTATGCTATTGCGCCATCCTGGTGAAGAACCGTCTGGGATACGACGACAGCCTGGATGCGTTCGGCATCCATGGAGTCGGCGGATTCACCGGGGCAATCATGCTGACCTTCTTCATCCGTGAAGGCTCGCAGGTCCGTCCGATGCTTTCGCAGTTCGGCGTTCAATTCCTCGCCGCCGGCATTGCGGTGGCGTACGCGGCAGCGCTGACGCTGGTTATCGTTATCGTTCTGGAAAAACTGTTGGGATTCCGGGCCGAGGCGCACAAGGAGATGGCCGGTCTGGACCACGCCTTCCATGGCGAGCGCGGCTATGGCATGCTCACCGCCAGTTGAGCGAATCGAGGTTAACATGAAGCTGATAACCGCCATCATTCAGGAAGAGATGCTGGATCGGGTCCGCGAGGAATTAACCGCTGAAGAAGTCTACCGGATCACGGTCACACGAGTATCCGGCCGCGGGCAGCAGGTCGGCGAGGAAATCTATCGAGGCCAGCGAATCGTGCCCAATCTGCTGCCCAAGGTACGTATCGACATCGGCGTGAATGAAGAGTGGGTGGAGCGCACGATCAAAGCCATCATCAAGGGTGCCCGGGCCAACGGGGGCTCGGTCGGCGACGGCAAGATCTTCGTGACTCCGCTGCTGGAGTGCATCCGGATTCGTACCGGCGAAAGGGGCGGACAAGCCATCTGAGAGCAGACGCCGGCCGCGGAGACGATCCTACACAAATGTAGCCCATTGGACGACTAAACTACATTGGGGTACGGTTGCAGCGTACGTTCCGGAAGAAGAATTGCTTTAACTGTCGCCCGCCCTTAGCTTTACCTCCCGGCTGGTTCCTTTGCCTTTAGAAACCGGCTGTGGCATGAGCCATGCACAAAGCGGGAGAGGTGCTGCGGGCTGGAACCGCGATCTGAAAGATGTGAAGGCACGATCGGTGCTGCGAGCCGGCACCGGCCGGGGCCATGAATAGAAAGTAAGGCATCAACGGAAAGAACAGGACCACCATGAGCGGAAGCGCAACCCGATTGCAGGCAATCGCGGCCGTCACCAACTACAGACCCATTTCGGCGCCTTTGAACTTCGCCGAGACGAAACCGGGAGAAATCTTCGGCAGTAACGTGTTCAGCACGACGGAGATGAGAAAGCGACTTCCGAAAGAGGTCTATAAGTCAGTGAAGAGAACCATCGACACGGGGGCCAAGTTGGACCCTTCTGTGGCCGATGTCGTTGCCGCAGCGATGCGGGACTGGGCGATTGAAAAGGGTGCGACGCATTATGCCCACGTTTTCTTTCCCTTGACGGGGCTGACCGCCGAGAAGCACGACTGTTTCCTGCAACCGGACGGCCAAGGCGGGGCCATCGCCGAGTTCACGGGCAAGGCGTTGATCCAGGGCGAGCCGGACGCATCGAGCTTTCCGTCCGGCGGCATCCGGGCGACTTTCGAGGCCCGCGGCTACACGGCGTGGGACGTGACCAGCCCGGCTTACATTCTCGAGAATCCCAACGGGACCACGCTGTGCATTCCGACGGCGTTCGTGTCATGGACGGGGGAGGCCCTTGACAAGAAGACGCCTGTTCTGCGCTCGATGCAGGCGCTGAACACCCAGGCGCAGAGGATCCTGAAGTTGTTCGGCCACGCGGACGGAGGCATGGTCTCGTCGACCGCCGGTGCCGAGCAGGAGTACTTCCTCATCGATCGCAACTTTTTCTTTGCCCGGCCGGATCTGATCAACGCAGGTCGGACGCTGTTCGGCGGCAAGCCGCCGAAGGGACAGGAGTTTGAGGACCACTACTTCGGAGCGATCCCGGAGCGGGTGCTGGCCTTCATGCTGGAAACCGAGCGTGAGCTCTTCAAGCTCGGCATCCCGGTCAAGACGCGGCACAACGAGGTCGCCCCGGCCCAATACGAGATCGCGCCGACCTTCGAGTCCGCCAACGTAGCCACCGACCATCAACAACTGATCATGATCACACTGAAGCGCGTGGCCGAGAAATACGGGATGGCCTGCCTTCTGCACGAAAAACCGTTTGCGGGTATCAACGGCTCAGGCAAACACCTGAACTACTCGCTGGGCAGTGCCGGCCTGGGCAATCTACTGGATCCGGGCGACACGCCTCACGCGAATGCTCAGTTTCTGGTGTTCTGCGCGGCCATCATCCGCGCCGTGGACAAACACGCTAAGCTGCTACGGGCGGTGGTGGCCACGGCAGCCAATGATCACCGCCTGGGGGCAAACGAAGCTCCGCCGGCAATCATTTCGATCTACCTGGGCGATCAGCTCACGGAGATCTTCGAGCAAATCAAGAAGGGCGAAGTGAAGGCATCGAAGAAAAAAGACTATCTGCATGTCGGTGTGGACGTTCTTCCGCCCCTGCCCAAGGATGCAGGCGATCGAAATCGGACGAGCCCGTTCGCGTTCACCGGCAACCGGTTCGAGTTCAGGGCGGTCGGATCAAGTCAATCGATCGCCGGCCCGCTGGTGGCCCTGAACACGATCATCGCCGACTCGCTGGACTTCATCGCCACGCGCCTGGAGAAGGAGACAAAAGGCGACCCGAAGAAGCTGCACGGCGCAGTACAGGCGGTGATCAAAGACATCATGACCGAACACGGAAGGGTGATCTTCAACGGCGACAACTACTCGGAGGAATGGCACAAGGAGGCTGCCAGGCGAGGTCTGCCAAACCTGCGGACCACGATCGAAGCCTTGCCGGCCCTGCTGGACAAGGAAGTGATCGAGATGTTCACCCGCCACAAGGTGCTTTCGAAGCGAGAATTGCAGAGCCGCTACGAGATTTATCTTGAACAGTACGTTAAGAGCGTGATGCTGGAGGCCAACCTGACGCTGAAGATCGGCAAGACCCAGATCTTTCCGGCGGCCATCCGCTATCAGAACGAGCTGGCACAGACCTGCACGAACCTGAAGATCGTCGGCTACACCTTCGACACCGACACGCTCGACAAGATGACCGCGCTGGTGAAGGAACTGCAGGACACACTGGCTGCGCTGGAGAAGATCGTGGCTGGCAACTGCCACGACAAGGAGGCCGAGGCCGAGAACGCCTGTCATAAGGTTTTGCCGGCGATGGCGGCTGTTCGCAAAGCGGCCGATGCGCTGGAGGCCATGGTGGCCGACGATCTTTGGCCGCTGCCGACCTATCAGGAGATGCTGTTCATCAAGTAAAGTCGCAGACCCGGGCAAGAAGTACGCTTGGTCTGATAATCGCGCGTCCGGGGCCTGACAACCTCGGGCGCCGTACTTGGGAACGGCTCTTCCTGAACCAAGGGGACGCGCTGAAACGAGCGCGTCGCAACCGAACACGCAAGAGCGCCTCGATTGTCCGACCGCCCGGCGATCGGATAATGGAGGCTTCGTCCTTGCGCCGGGGATTTGAGGAGACCAAACGGATGGCCGCACAGCCCCAAGGGACAGGCGAAACCTGTCCGCTCGCCCGGAAGGTCGGAATGTCTTAGAATACGCCGCTCTGAATGCCGGTCCGGTGCGGTCCCGCCGGGCCGCGGAGCGCGGGGCTATACACAAAGGAGCCAAACGGGCAAATGAAGTTGTCGCGAATGCCAGATAAGCGGGGTTTGTACGACCCGGCCCATGAGCATGACGCCTGTGGAATCGGCGCCGTAGCGAATATTTCCGGCCGCCGCGATCATTCGATCATTGAATACGGCAGGCAGGTTCTCATGAACCTCATCCACCGCGGAGCCGCCGGGGCGGATGAATCGACGGGCGATGGCGCGGGCATCCTGATTCAAATTCCGCATGAGTTTCTGGCCGCTCAGACCGACCGACTCGGATTCCAACTGCCCGGACCGCTGAAGTACGGGGCGGCCATGGTATTCGAGCCTCGCGACAGGAACCTTCGATCCGCATGCGAGGATATTCTTTGTGAAGCGGTCGACCGACAGGGCCTGAGAGTCCTGGGCTGGCGAGACGTTCCCACGGACAACAGCACGCTGGGTCCGTTGGCCAAGTCGAGCGAGCCGGTGATCCGGCAGTTGTTCGTTGACGGAGCGGAATTGGACCCTGAAACGCTCGAACGGCGGCTGTACATGGCCCGCAAGCGGGCCGAGCGACGAGTTCGCGAACAACTCGGTTCCGCCGCGGAGGATTTTTACATTCCCTCGATGTCGTGCAGGACAATGGTTTACAAGGGAATGTTTCTGGCTCCCCAGCTCTTTGCCTATTATCCGGATCTGGCCGACGAGCAAACGATCTCCGCTTTGGCGATCGTGCACCAGCGATACAGTACGAACACGTTCCCGAGCTGGCGACTGGCCCAACCGTTTCGCCTGTGCGCTCACAATGGCGAAATCAACACGTTGAGCGGCAACCGCAACAAGATGCGGGCCCGCGAAAGGCAACTGGCCAGTCCGCTGCTGGGTGACGACCTGAGCGATCTCTTACCGGTCCTGACCCCGGGTGGAAGCGACTCGATGTGTTTCGACAACGCCCTGGAATTGCTGACCCGCGCCGGCCGCTGCCTGCCGCACGCGATGATGATGCTGATTCCGGAGGCGTTCGGACCCCGGTACCACATCAGCACCGATAAGCGGGCTTTTTACGAGTATCACGCGTCGATCATGGAACCGTGGGACGGACCGGCTGCGATGGTCTTCACCGATGGCCGGCTGGTCGGCGGCACATTGGATCGCAACGGTCTACGGCCGGCTCGCTACGTGATCACTACCAATGGCCTGATGATCCTGGCCAGCGAAACCGGCGTGATCGACTTCCCCATAGAAAGAATCCAGGCTAAGGGTCGGCTGCGGCCCGGCCGCATGTTCCTTGCCGACCTCGAACAGGGGCGCATCATCGTTGACAACGAGATCAAGGGCAAGATAGCCCGGCAGCAGCCCTACCGGCGCTGGCTGGAAGAAAACCGAATCGAGTTGCGCGGGCTGTTCAGCGCTCCCGAGGCGCCGGAAATCGATCCCGATACCCTGGCCTCGCGTTTGCGCACTTTCGGTTACACCCGAGAAGACTTCCAGATGATCCTTGTGCCGATGGCCAAGGACGGCCAGGAGCCGGTGGGATCGATGGGTACCGACACGCCGCTCGCGGTGCTTTCGGACCGGCCCAAGCTGCTCTTCAACTACTTCAAACAGTTGTTTGCCCAGGTGACCAACCCGCCGATCGATCCCCTCCGGGAAGGGCTGGTCATGTCGCTGATGTCCTTCACGGGCAAGAAACGCAACCTTCTGGCCGAAACGCCCGAGCATTGCCGACAGTTGAAGCTGACTCATCCCATACTGACCAACGAGGACATACGTCATTTGCGAGAGGTCCATCGCGATGACCTCCGGGTGGCGACGATTCCAGCCGTTTTCGAGGTGGACTACGTCGAGCCAGGGAGGGCTCTTCAGCGGGGCATTACCAACATGGTCCGGGCGGCCGCCAGCGCCATCCATGAGGGAGCCTCCCTGCTGATCGCCAGCGACCGCGAGATATCCCCGGAGCGAGCGCCCATTCCGTCGCTGCTGGCCACGGCAGCCCTGCACCATGGTCTGCTGGACATGGGGCTTCGCGGCGAAGCCGGCCTGGTGATCGAAAGCGGCGAGCCGCGCGAGGTCATGCATTTCTGTCTGCTGTCGGGTTACGGCGCCGACGCGATCAACCCGTACCTGGCTCTGGAGGCGATCCATTACGCCAAGCAACGGGGGGAATTCCCGCCCGAAACCGATGTCGGCCACCTGGTGGACAAGTACGTTACCGCCGTTAAGAAAGGCATTCTCAAAACCATCTCGAAGATGGGCATCTCGACGCTGCGCAGCTACCAGGCTGCTCAGCTTTTCGAAGCGATCGGGCTGAATCATGAGGTGGTGGAAAGCTACTTCAAGGGCACCGCCTCCCGCATCGAGGGCGTCGGGCTCGACGTGATCGCCCTGGAGGCTCTTGCCAGACACAAACAAGGGTTCCAGCCGCGTCCGGCCGGGGCGCTCGAACTGGACTTCGGCGGCGAGTATCACCACCGGCTGGACGGCGAGGAGCACCTCTGGAACCCCACGACCGTCTCACGATTGCAGTACGCGGTGAGAAACAACGATCCGAAGGCCTACGCCGAATATGCCAAGGCCATCAACGACCAGTCGCGCAAGCTGGCCACGCTGCGAGGCCTCTTCGAGTTCGTACCCGGCAAGCCCGTCCCGATCGAGGAGGTCGAGCCGGCCAGCGAGATCGTCAAACGATTCTGCACCGGCGCCATGTCGCACGGCTCCATCAGCAAGGAGGCCCACGAGACGCTCGCGATCGCCATGAATCGTCTGGGGGCAATGAACAACACCGGCGAAGGCGGAGAAGACCCCGCCCGATACAAGCCGCTGCTGAGCGGCGACTCGGCAAACTCGGGCATCAAGCAGGTGGCCAGCGCACGCTTCGGCGTGACGATCGAGTATCTGGCAAACGCCAAGATGCTTCAGATCAAGATGGCTCAGGGAGCCAAGCCCGGCGAGGGCGGCCAGCTTCCAGGACACAAGGTGACCGAGGAGATCGCCCGGCTGCGACACTCGACGCCGGGTGTGTCGCTGATTTCACCCCCGCCGCACCACGACATCTACTCGATCGAGGATCTCAAGCAGCTCATCTACGACCTCAAGTGCAGCAACCCGGGCGTACAGGTGTCGGTGAAGCTGGTCGCGGAGGTCGGCGTGGGCACGGTTGCGGCGGGCGTGGCCAAAGGAAACGCCGACGAAGTGCTCATCAGCGGCCACGACGGCGGCACCGGAGCCAGCCCGCTGTCTTCGATCAAGCACGCGGGAATCCCGTGGGAACTCGGGCTGGCCGAGACGCAGCAGACTCTGGTGCTGAACGGGCTGCGCGACCGAATCCTCGTGCAGGTCGACGGACAAATGAAAACCGGCCGCGACGTCGCCATTGCCGCCCTGCTGGGCGCCGAGCGCTTCGGCTTCGGCACCGCCGCGCTGGTCTCCCTTGGCTGCATACTGATGCGCAAATGTCATCTGGGCACCTGCCCGGTCGGTGTGGCCACGCAAGACAAGGTCTTGAGAGGCAGATTCACCGGCCAACCCGAGCATCTCGAGCGGTTCATGCTTTTTGTCGCGGAGGAGCTGCGTCAGATCATGGCCCAGCTCGGCTTCCGCAAGGTCGAGGACATGGTCGGGCGGGTCGATCGCCTGAGCGTCCGCAAAGGCCTCGACCACTGGAAGGCCAGGGGGCTCGATTTCTCGGCGGTTTTCGCGAAGCCCGACACCTCGGACGGCCGGCCCCTCCGTTGCGTTCGCCCGCAGCCGGAAACGCTGATGGACCATCTCGACTGGGAAATCATCAGGCAGGCGGGCGCAGCCATCGAAAAGGGACAGAAGGTCTCGCTCGAGATGCCGATTCGAAACGTCCATCGCACAGTAGGGGCGATTCTCAGTAACCGCGTGTACAAGGCTCACGGAGCCAAGGGTTTGCCGGACGACACCATCGAAATCACATTTCGCGGATCAGCCGGGCAGAGCTTCGGCGCATTCCTGGCACCGGGCGTCACCTTGCGCCTGATCGGCGATTCGAACGACTATCTCGGCAAGGGTTTGTCAGGGGGGCGAATCATCGTTCAGACGCCGCCGGGGGCGACCTACGCCCCGCACGAGAACATCATCGTGGGCAACACACTCCTCTACGGAGCCACGCGCGGAGAGGTTTTTGTCAACGGCGTCGCCGGCGAGCGATTCGCCGTCCGCAACAGCGGAGCGACGGCCGTTGTGGAAGGCGTCGGCGATCACGGCTGCGAGTACATGACCGGGGGAACGGTAGTCGTCCTTGGGACCACCGGCCAGAACTTCGCCGCGGGCATGAGCGGTGGCGTTGCCTACGTGCTTGATGAGCACCAGCTTTTTGACACGCTCTGTAACCTCGACATGGTCGACCTGGAATCGATCTGGCAGGATGCGGACCAGAAGCTTCTGAAGGATCTTATCGAGAGACACTATCATTGGACCGGCAGCCGGCAAGCCAGGCGTATCCTAGACAAATGGGAGGAAATGGCCGGACGGTTCGTCAAGGTCATGCCCATCGACTACCGAAAGGCACTGGAAAGGTTGCGCGAACAGGAACAGGCGCGGATCGAGTACACGCCGGCAACGGAGGAGGTGTTCCGTGGGTAAGCCGACGGGATTCCTGGAATACCATCGCGAGGAAATCGACCATCGCCCCGTGTTTCAGCGCGTCAAGGATTATGCGGAATTCGACATTCCTCACCCTGAGCCACGCCTGATTCGGCAGGCCGCCCGTTGCATGGATTGCGGGATTCCGTTCTGCCACAGCGCGGGCTGCCCGGTGTTCAATCTGATCCCCGAGTTCAACGACCTCGTCTATAAGAATAGATGGCGGGACGCGAGCGAGAACCTGCACTCGACGAACAACTTCCCCGAGATCACCGGCCGCGTGTGCCCGGCGCCCTGCGAGCCGGCCTGCACGCTCAGCATCAACAGCGATCCGGTGCTCATCAAGCACATCGAGTACCAGATCGCCGAGCGGGCGTTCGCCGAAGGCTGGGTGAAGCCGTTGGCGGCAAGCCGGCGGAGCGGCCGCAGGATCGCAGTGGTCGGATCCGGTCCGGCGGGCCTGGCGGCTGCACAGCAACTGGCCCGCGCCGGCCATGATGTGACCGTTTTTGAGAAGGATGATCGCATCGGCGGGTTGCTGCGGTACGGGATTCCCGATTTCAAGCTCGAAAAGTCGGTCATCGATCGCCGGCTCAAGCAGTTGGCCGCCGAAGGCGTGAAATTCGAGACCGGCGTGGTGGTGGGACAGGACATTTCCACGCGCTATCTGCGCAAGATGTTCCACGCGATCTGCCTGGCAATGGGGGCCGGCCGGCCTCGGCCTCTCGACGTGCCGGGCGCAGAGTTCAAAAACGTCCATTACGCGATGGACTTCCTCACCCAGCAGAATCGCCGCAACGCGGGCGATTTCTCGCCTGAACTGCACACCAACGCCATCACCGCCAAGGACAAGATCGTGGTGGTTATCGGCGGCGGCGACACGGGCAGCGACTGCATCGGCACGGCTCTGCGACAGGGAGCCAAGGAGGTTCACCAGTTTGAGATTCTGCCGAAACCGCCGGAAAAGGTGAACCCGCGCACGCCCTGGCCGATGTGGCCCCAGATCCTGCGGACTTCGTCCTCGCAGGAAGAAGGTTGTCAGCGGCGGTGGAGTGTGCTGACCAAGAAGCTGACCGGCCGCGACAACATGGCGACCGAACTACACGGCTGCGAAGTCGAATGGGTGCCCGGCGCCAACGGCATGGAGATGCGCGAGAAGCCCGGTACGAGCTTTACCATGCGGGTCGATCTCGTGCTGCTGGCCATGGGGTTTGTTCACGTGGTCCATGAAGGACTGGTCAGTCAACTCGGGCTCAAGCTCGACCCGCGCGGAAACATCGTGGTCAACGACTACATGACCAGCCAAGAGGGCGTGTTCGCGGCCGGCGATGCCCACCTCGGTGCCTCCCTTGTGGTTCGGGCCATCAGCACCGGTCGCCAAGCCGCAGCGGCAATCGACCGATGGCTCCAGGAGCGGTAAGCAGGCTGGTATCCTCTTAGAACCTTACGGCCGGATATGTGTGCGGCTTGCGCGCATGTTTCTGGATCGCAGAGCGCTTGGGTTGCGGCCCGCAAAAAGGCGGTTCGCCTTGGGCTCTTACTTCTGCACGATCGAGGTGATCCGCTTGCCGATCCGTGCGGGCTCCCACTGATGGGACTGGCCGTGGCGGTGGGTGTAGTCGCTCCATAGTTCATACCAGTAGGCCAGGAACTGGTAAGGCTCCCAGCGGTCATAGTACATGCGGAGCGAGGCGGGGGTAAAGCGTTTCCCAGGGTGACGTTCGGTCAGGAAACGCTTCAGTTCCGTGTCCACCGCAAGCCGGTCGTAGTGTCCCAGCAGCATGCACAAGTGGGCGGCAGCGTAGTCGCCGATGCCATGAATTGATTGCACGATCTCGTACAGTTCGTCGCTTGAGCCGTCGAAGGACTCGATGGCCTCCAGGTCAACCTCACCCTCGACGACGTCGCAGGCCAGCCGATGCAGGAAATCCGCACGATACCCGACGCGGGCTTTTTTCCTCAACGTTGCCGGCGAAACCTCTGCTAGGCGAGCGGGCGTCGGGAAACCGCGATCGGTGGTGCCTTTGGCGGGGACTCCCCAGAGATCGGTGATATTGCGCACCATCGCGACCGTCTGGGCCCACGAGGTGTTGCACGTACAGATGACCTTGACTACATCCTCAAAGAGCGTGGCACTGCGCAACAGCCGGCCGAAACGCATCTCGGCCGCCTGGCGGTGAGTCTTTGATGCCCGGCAAAGCTCGTGGAACCCCGAGAGATCCTCATTGAGCCGCAGCATGCGGCACACGGCCCTCAATACGGTCGTCCGCTGCGGCGAGGACAGGCCCGCAGGACAAGAGACGACCAGGCCGTTGCCCGATACGTCTGCCTTCGAACCGGCCCTCCTCTCGCGGATCACGACCGAAACGGCCTTATCCTCGTCGAGCGTGACAACCGTACGCAAAGACTGCTTGGCCGGGTCCCAGGCATTGGGTGCGAGCACGAAGAAACCGTGCGAGCAAACGGCCGTGCGGAAATCGAAGTCCGGCGGCGCGGCGATCATGCGTCTCATGCCGGGGAATTATCAACGACACGGGAATACCTGCAAACTCGCGAATGAAGCACTGGCGGGCCGGCCGCCGGGGGGACCCGGAGATCGAGAAAGGATTCCCGGTCGTGCGGATCGTCAGCTTGCGCAGTCGGGGTCGGCGTTTATGCCTGGACCGCTGAGACATCCCAGAAACAGGGCGAAGTCGGCCGAATCCACGTCATTGTCACTGTCCAAACGGGCAGGATTGCACTCAGGTCTTCCTTGCTCGACGCCAGCGCCGCTGTAACAGGCCTGAAAGAAGCCGAAGTCGACCTGATCGACATCGTAATCCTCATCAAAATCACCAGGAACCAGGTGCCTGATCGTAAACGTGCGGATTGGAGAGCGCATGTACATTCGAGCACCGTTCACGTCAGGGTTGGGTTCGCTGGACAGCACACGGTAGCAGTATTGCCCGGTGGAAAGGCCGCTGATGACGATCTGATGATTGACGACCAGCCCCGCCGAACTTGCCCAAGAGCCCAAGGCGGTTGTGGGGCCATACTCGACGAGGCTGTCGGTTGGCCAGTCCGTCGCCCATTGCACGGTCACTCGACCGGCGCCGCTCTGCTCGGCCTGCGAAGGCCATGGGCCACTCTTGACCCGGAATCGCCTGCCGCCCGCGTCGGCGTAGTCCTTCTTCGTCGACAGCGGGCTGACCTCATAGGCCGTGGCGGGGGACAGAGAACTCATGGTGAGCTGATGAACGGTGCCCTCTGCTGTACTGAACGGTGTGTAACGTTCATTCTGCCAGCCCCAGGTGCCGACCGGCGTCCACCATAGTTGGCGGCGGGCCGCAACGTTCGTGTTCCAACTTACCGGCACGGTCGTGCCGGCATCCGGTATGTCCGCAAAGAGGTCGCTCATGATTACGGGGTTGGCCGAGTAGGAGTTGAAGGAGGTGCCGATGGCTGTGGCGGCTTCAAAAGCGGCGTTGTCATACAGCGTGGCCAGTTCGAGGCTGAACGTCTTTCCCAGAAAGTCAGGATAGAGATACCAGCAGGCGCAATAGACTTGGCGAGCGCGGCTCGCGTTGGAGGCGCCGATTGCCAGGTAGAAGCTTCGCATGACGGACATGGCGTTCGGGTTCGTGTCGGCGACCCAGCCCCACTCGGTGATGTAGACGCCGACGCCGGGGCGGGCGTTTTCCTGATCGAGCATGTCCAGGAACCCGTGGGGAACGCTGCTGCCGGTGTGGTCGGTGATGCCGTCATAGCCGTCCGGCCCCACGAGCCGGATAACCGCACGCACGTTTTCGCTGTCGTTCCAGTGACCGATGATCACCTTGGCGTCCGGCTGGACGGCCAGAATCGCGTTTCGGACCTTGGTAAAGCCGGATGCGTAGACAGACGGGTTCATTCCAGTGACGAATTCCATCTCGTTTCCGATAGTGTATACCCTGCAGTAGTTCTTGAGCGCGTTGGCCCAGTTGCCGCACCGCTGGGCAAACGTGTTCTGATCGGCTTCGGTAACGGGCATCACCGTGTCCAGGGTGTCACCCCAATCCAGACGCTGCAGGATGGTAAACCCCTCGGCTACTGCCGGTTCGTAACGACCGCCGACATTGGGCATGGCCCCCGTGTGCAAGGCATTGCATTCCACCACCCAGCCCGTTCGATGACTCATCACGTCCACGTTGGCGCCCCAATCCCAGAAATGGATGCCAAAGACGTGCATGGACTCGGCTCTGACGACCGAACCCGACAACAGCCAGAGTGCGACAAAAAGCGGCACGGCCCGCTGAAATGATGATCGCGGCATATCGGTGCCTCCAACAACTCGCGCTGATATCGGCTGAACCGCGGGGGGACCAACCTGTAAGTCCGCAACTACTGGCTTCAGTATAACATGAGCACCCGATCGAAGAGAACCCACAATTCACAGAAAGATGCGTCCCTGAACAGGAAACACTTTATCCTATGCTCTGACAACAGGTTAGGGATAACCAGACACCTTCTCGGCGCAACAGCAGGAACCTGACCACTGTGCATGATGCGGCGCAGGTTGATTGGCTGGTAGCCGGGGATTGTCGTATCATCCGGCCGAACCAGCCCGCCGGACGGGTCGGCGGAGTCTGGGCGACAAGCTCTTGGGAAGACAGAACATGGAGACCGATCGACCGCTCGGCGTGGCGATTCTTGGCTTCGGTTTCATCGGCAAGGTGCATGCGTATGCACACCTGAACATTCCATTGTTCTATGATCCGCCGCCACTGCGAACCCGTCTGGCAGGAGTAGCAACCCGGAGCAGTCAGTCGGCGGCCAAGGCCAAATCCTTGATGAGTTTCGAGGAGGCAACCACCGACCAGCTTTCGCTGATCAATCGGGAGGATGTGGATATCGTCCACATCTGCACGCCCAACGACCTGCACCGCGAGGCCCTGCTGGCAGCCATCCGGGCAGGCAAGCACATCTACTGCGACAAGCCGCTCACGGCGACGCTGGAGGAGGCCGAGGAAGTCGCGGCTGCTCTGAAGACATACAAAGCGACCGGCCAGATGACCTTCAACTACCGTTTCCTGCCGGCGACGATGAGAGCCAAACAGCTCGTGGACGAAGGCCGGCTTGGGCAGATCAGCCATTTCCGCGGGGCCTACCTCCACTCCGGGAACATCGACCGCAGCAGGTCACTCAATTGGAAGGCCGACGCCTCCAGGGGGGGCGGCGTGCTTAACGACCTGGGTTCGCACGTGATCGATCTGCTCTGGCATCTGCTAGGGCCCCTCGAGCCCATGCACGCGGTGACCCGGGTCTGGGCCCGGCAGCGGTTCAGTGCCTCCGAGCCGTCTCAGAGAATCGTTCACGTGGCTGAGGACTTCGTCATGGTCACGATGCGGACAAGGGACGGAGCCCCGGGGGTGGTCGAGGCCAGCAAAATCGCCACCGGGTCCGAGGACGAGCTGCGGTTCGAGATACACGGGGAAAAGGGGGCACTGCGGTTCAACCTGATGGAGCCGAACTGGCTGGAGTTCTGTGATTTGGCTGATCCGGAGGCACCGCTGGGGGGCGAGCGGGGCTGGAGGCGAGTCGCCACCGTGAGCCGCTATCCGAAACCAGGCGGTTTTCCCAGCCCCAAGAACACCCTCGGCTGGGAGCGGAGCCACATGCACTGCGTGTTCAGCTTCCTGGAGGCGATCGCCAAAGGGCAACCGGGCAACCCCGACCTTCGACACGGCGTCGAGATTCAGCGAGTCCTGGGTCGGATCGCGAAAATGGCAACGCCGGTGGGTTGAAGCCGGTTGACCCGGGATGATCGACTTTCCGGCCAAGAAATCGCCGGTACAATGATTGCCGATGCAGAATTATCGCGTTCAACTCGACACCTACAGCGGGCCATTGGACCTGCTGCTTTACCTTATTCGTCGGGAAGAAGTCGACATTTACGACATCCCGATTTCGCGGATCCTGGATCAGTACATCCAGTATGTGCGGGTGCTAGAGGTCATGGATCCCGACGGGGTGGGCGATTTCCTGGTGATGGCGGCGACGCTGATGGAGATCAAGTCGCGCATGCTGCTGCCCAAGCCGCCGCCTGAGGTGGGAGACGAAGACCTGCTCGACCCGCGGGCTGATCTGGTGCGGCAACTGCTGGCGTATCGGGCGTTTCGCGACGCGGCCGGCCTGCTCGGCAAACGGGCTGATGAGCATGCGAAACGATTCGGGCGGCCGAAGCTGCGACTGCCCACCGACGGCGAGAATGACGTTGACATCGAGGATGTCCAGATCTGGGACCTGCTCACGGCGTTCAACAAGCTGCTGGCCTCGGTCGGCGGGAGGCGGGGCGTACACGAGGTCATTTATGACGATACGCCTGTCACCCTGCACGCCGCCGATATTCAGGACCGGCTCCAGCGGGACGGGCCGTCCATGCCGTTCGAGAAGATCTTCGAAGGCCGCACCCGCAGTGAAATGATCGGCCTCTTCCTGGCCCTGTTGGAGCTGATCCGCCAGGATCGCGTCCGCATCGAGCAAAACGAGATCTTCGGCCCCATCTTTGTGCACCTGATCGACCCCACGCCGATCACCCAGGTGATGGAATCGGCCAAGGAACACGGTTTCAAGGAGTACGGCCTGGATGAGGAAGAGAAGCAAGAAGCCGAAGAAGCCCCCTTTGAAGAGATCGAGCCCGGAAACGAGGGGTTGGAGCCCGTCTTTGAGGATGAGGAACGCGAGCTCGCAGAAGAAGATGACGAGTACAGCCGCCGAATCAACGCCGTGCAGATCAGCGATATCGACCTTGGCCGGTCTCTTGATGAACAGGCCGCAGACGCCGATGGACCGGAAGGAGAGCCCGGCCCGTGACACCCGAGGAAAAGCTGAAAGACTTAGGTTATCCGCTGCCGCCGGCACCCGCTCCCGTCGGCTCGTACATTCCCGCCGTCCGCATTGGTAATCTGGTGACGACGAGCGGCCAACTGCCCATGCGCGACGGCAGGCTGGCTTCGACCGGCAAGATCGGCGGCAAGCTGTCGATCGAACAGGGTGCCGAGGCGGCACGTGTGGCAGTGGTCAACGCCCTGGCACAGTTGGCCGTCGTGGCCGGCGGCCTGTCGAACGTCAAACGGATCGTCAGACTGGGCGTGTTCGTCAACAGCGCCGACGGTTTTGTCGAGCAGCCAAAAGTGGCCAACGGGGCCAGTGATCTGCTCGTGGCCGTGTTCGGCGAGGCCGGCCGGCACGTCCGAGCAGCCGTGGGCTCCAATGAGCTTCCGCTCGACGCACCGGTCGAGATTGAACTGACTGCGGAACTGAAACAGTAGCGCCGGCGACTCCGGCTGAGGTGTTCCCATCGGCCGATCCAGACCGTACAGCAAGTCAAGACCTCGTCAGCCACCGCCCGGCACACTGCGGGTGCGAAATGCACTGCTCTGTCTGGTCGGCAGCGCGGCACTCGTTGTCCTGAGCATCCCCCTGGCGCGAACGTTCTTCTTACAGATGGAGATGATTGTCCCGCCTCGAGCCGGATCGCACGCGGCCAAGTCCCTGTCCGCCGCGGCCGCATCGTTTGGCGATGAGCTGCAGAGATCCGCGCAGATCATGCAGCTCTGGCGAACCCTTGAAAGGTTGTCCAGTCCGGTGCCTCGACCGAACGATCGGGCCCTCCTTGCGGATCTGGAGCCAACCAACGGGCTGCGCGCCTGGCTCGAACTGTTGTTGATCCTGCGACGCGAAGACGAGTTCTCCACAACCCGGCCTGCCGACGCGGACAGGTCGATCATGGCCGCCCTCGGCGGTATCCGCGTCGCCCCGCCTGTTCGTCTGTACGTCATGCAGGAACTCAGCTTGGCCCATGGGGCGCTGACCAAGGTGTCGCCAAGACAACGGGCAGCCTATGCCGCCTACCTCCTATACGCCTCGCCGGAGGACAGGCAGCCCAACACCTCCCGCTCCAGCCGAATGGTCTTGACGGAACTTGTCAGGCGACTCGAATCCCTTGCCGAGCAATGGCAGGAAAAGGGCAAGCATACCCAGGCCCAAACGGCCCGGGAGGCGATCATTCGCCTGATGACCGAGGCGGTCACTGACTCACCGACGCCTGAATGGGCCATGCTGGCCTCGGAACTCATGATCCCCAACTTGCGGACTCTCGGTGCAAACGAACAGGCGGATCGGCTCGAAGCTTTTCGGCAATCCCTGCGAGCGGCGCTTCAGGGAGACCAGATCAATATCATCCCGCACACCGGGCGTGCGGTCATGGCTGAGAAAGCCCACGATCGTCTGATGCGATCAATGACCGCGACTCTGGTGACCATGGCCGCCTGGGCGATTCTGGCCGCAGTCGCGCTGTTCCTGATGGTGGCGATTCTGGTCACGCAGCCGCCCGATGAAATCACCGTCCAATGGCGACATCTCAAGCACGGGTCGCGCGAAGCCGCCGTCCTCGCCTGCAGTCCCATGCTCGGGTTCCTGGTGCTCATCGCTCTGGCCGACATTCCGTGGACGTGGCTGGTGTCTTACCCGACGTCGAAGGCGGCACTGATCCTGCCCGGTCTGCTGTTGATTTCAACCGGCGCCGCCACCTGGATCTCTATCCGGCTCAGCGAGCCGTTCAAACCCTGCCCGCTGCCCGGCAAGGCGGCTTGGGCGGCCGCCGCCGTCTGCATACCGACGCTGGTGGTGCTGGCGGTGTTCGTTGCTCCGAGCGGGGAATCCTGGCAACCTCCGGCGTCCATCCAGCGCCTGCGGTTGTGGGGGGCGATCATCGGGGGATTCTGCTTCGCCTTGGCGGTCGTCTGGCTGATCTGCGGCGTCATTCATCGAACGAGAACCGGGCTTCCCGCAGGGGTGTGGGCTCGGGGCAGTCTGGCCACGGTGGCTTCGGCGTTGCTGCTCACCTCGCTTGTGTTGTGGGCGGTACTGGCCGTCAATCAATACTTCGATATCCGGCACGAACGAGCGTTCGTCGAGGCCATGATCGACCCGGTCGCAGATAAACTCGGCCCCAACTGGCTCGATCGATACTTCCCAAAACCGGTTACCGAGCGAGTCCCGACAACAGCCACAACAGGTTGACTCGGCGCACCGCATCGTGAGATGGACAGGCGACGAAAAGTCGGGCATTCCATCCCCCAAGCCCGCCGGGGAACCTGACAATTCGTGCTCCCCGCCCGGGGCACCGATATAATGACCGGCTCATACATGCGGAGGAAAGCTGAGTGATGGCCGACAGGGAATCCAAACAACTGTCGAAGACCTCGGAGCGCGGGCGGGCAATCCAAGAGTTTGTCAATCGCTTCGCCAACTGCGAGGACCGGGAACTCTTGGAAGACATGCTTGTGACAGTGTGCCGTCTTGCCTCCGACGGGACCGGTCGAGGGGAGCTGAAGATCTTGAGCAAGGCAATGGCCGAGCTTCGGTACGCCTTCAAGGTCTTTGCCCCCTATTCGGAGGTGCGCAAGGTCAGCATGTTCGGATCGGCCCGAACGCCGGTCGACCATCCGAACTACATCCAGGCTGACCGATTTGCCCGCCGAATGCGGGAGCAGCACTGGATGGTCATTACCGGCGCCGGTGACGGGATCATGCGGGCCGGGCACGTTGGAGCCGGGCGGGAAGGCAGCTTTGGTGTGGCCATCCGTCTGCCGTTCGAGCAGGTAACGAACCCGATCATTGCCAACGACGCGAAACTCATTAACTTCAAATACTTCTTCACCCGCAAGCTCATCTTCCTAAAGGAAGCCTCCGCTGTGGCGCTGTTTCCCGGCGGGTTCGGCACCCAGGATGAAGGCTTCGAGGCCCTCACGCTGGTTCAGACGGGCAAGAACCAATTGATCCCGATCGTCATGATTGACGCGCCGGGAGGGACTTACTGGTCTCGCTGGCGCGACTACGTCACCAGTGAGCTGCTGGTCAAGGGGATGATCAGTCCGGAGGACATGAACCTGTTGCGACTCACCGACGACGTCGAAACCGCGGTGCAGGAGGTCGTTCGGTTCTACCGCGTTTATCACTCATCTCGTTATGTACGCAACCTGCTGGTGGTGCGGTTGAATGAGCCGCTGAGCGAAGCGCGGATCGAGAAACTGAACGATGAGTTCAAGCACATCATCACCGCCGGAAAGATCGAGCCGCACCCCGGACCCGTCGAAGGCGAGGACGGCGATTATCCCGACAAGCCGCGGCTCGCCTTCCATTTCGACCGCAAGAGCGTCGGATATCTGCGGCTGATGATTGATGAGATCAACGAAGCCGGCCGGCCCCCGGCCCTTTGACTTGCCGCCGCATCTCGTTAAGATCGGAGGGCAGGATTGATCCAGGCCGGGGGATTGCGGGGGGCTGCGCTCGCCGGGCGTTGGGGTGAGCCCTGCGAGGCGGCGGTTCCCGTGTTCGGAAAGCGTGCCGTGCCCAACCAGTTTCGAGCCGATTTCTCGCCCCAGGAGCTTGCCACCGTTCTGGCGCGCTACGATTTGGGCAACATCCGGCAGATCGAGCGCCAACTCAAGGGTTCGCGGCGAAGTCCCAAGGCGATCATCATCAGTGACTGGGGGCGGTTCCTGCTCAAGCGACGGGCCCACGGACGGGATCACCCGCTCAAGGTCGCCTACGCCCACGGCATCCAGCAGTACCTCGGGCGGCAGGGTTTTCCGCTGCCCAGGCTCGTGCCCGTCCGCAAGGGCGACGACACGATGGTCATCCACAACGGTCATATCTACGAGGTCTTCGAATACGTCCAAGGCGAGGGCTATCACCGTCTCGTTTCCGAGACGTTCGATGCGGGTCGGGTGCTGGGCATGTTTCATCGGTTGGTTCGCGGATACGACAGCGACTGGGTGCCCTCGCGACGCGGCTACCACGACACGGATATCGTCCGCGAGTGCCTGAGCTCGATCCCGATGAGCGTCGGCAAGAACGACAGCGCCTTTGGCCGCGAGACCGAGCTGCTCACTACCGTCAACATTCTATACGACGCGTATGAAACCGCCGCCGAAAAGATCAATGAAGCCGGCTTTCATGAGTGGGACACGCAAACGGTGCATTCGGACTGGCACCCGGGCAATATGATGTTCTTGAACGGGCGCGTGGTCGCAGTCATTGACTATGATTCGTTGCACATGCTGCCGCCGATCACCGACGTGGCCAACGGGGCCCTGCAATTCTCGATTATCGGCGGCCCCAGCGACCCTCGCGAGTGGCCCCCGGAACTGGATCTCGAGCGCGTCCGCCGGTTCCTGATGGGATACGAGTTGGAGACGCCGGCCTCGCCGGAGCAGATCCAGACGCTGCCATCGTTGATGATCGAAGCCCTCATCGCCGAGGCGGTGGCTCCGATCGCCGCGACCGGCTCTTTCGGCCGGATGGAAGGTTTCCGCTTTCTGCAGATGATTTGCCGAAAGGTCGGTTGGCTCCAGGAGAACAGCGAGCGGCTGGTTGCGATGCTGCTGCCGCGATGATCCAGGAGCGGGCGGTATTATGGTCCTCGCAATAATCCTTCTCTCGGTTCTTGCTGCGGCGACCGACGCCCCGGTGACCCGTCCTGCCTCCGCCCCTGCCGGCCTGCCGTCTGCGCTCATCAGCGAACGTCATTTGGATCGGCTCGTCACCGACTTGAACAGCCCACGATTCCCCATCCGTGAGAGTGCGACGCGCCAATTGTGCGATCTCGACGCCGCCTTTCTCCCCAAGCTCGCTCAACGTTACCACGCAGCCACCGGTGAGGAGGCCAAGCATCGGCTACGATATGCCATGGAAACGATTTTCTACCGGCGGGAGCTGGCCGGACGCAACGGTTTCATCGGCATCCGATTGTCGCAGCAGACGATCACGGACATGATCGATCCGTCAGACGGCCGCAGGTGCCACGGCATCTACATTCTCGATGCCATCAAGGATATGCCGGCCGCCAACGCCGGCGTCCACGGCGGTGACACCATCATCAGCCTCAACGATCGGCCTTTACCGGCAGAACCAACTTCCCGGCAGTTCATTTCCCTGATCGAACGGACGCCCCCCGGATCGACGATCCGGATTCGAGTTTTGCGGCCGGAGAAGCGAATTCGAAAGATCACAGTTCAGCCGCCAAAGGATGAAGCGTCGTCCACTCTGGGCCTCAAGCTCTCCTCACCACCGCCGGGTCTGATCATCGGCGGAATCCGCGTTGTAAAGGTGGAGAAGGGTTCTGCGGCTGAGGCCGCGGGTCTGAAAGCCAACGATCTGATTTCGGCTGCAAACGGCGTTTCGGTCTCAGGATTGCTGGACGGACTCACGATTCTCACCCAATCGCTGGAATCGGCCGGTCCGGCCGCAGGCGTGCAATTATCCGTTCAGTCGTGCGAGGACGTCACACTGGAAGTCGTCGTCGGACGCCGCACGCCGGAATACGTTACCAACGCCCGTGACAGACAGGAAATGCAAGACCGCTTCGCCCGCTGGTGGCGCGATCACGGCGGCCAATGGCACGCTCCGCCGGAACCGCCCCGACGTGTAATTCCCCTTACCGCCCCGGACACAAGCCCGTTGCAGCAGGAGCGAAGGGCGGATATCCGTTGACCACATTGACAACCACGTTTCTCGTGCCCAAACTGACCGCCGCAGCTTTACAACTTTATGGAGACATACCATGAACGCCCATACCGATCGGCGCAGTCTTCTCAAGCAGACCCTTGCCGGAGCGGGCGCCGCCTTGCTGGCCGGTCGGTCCGCCGCTGGGGCAGACACGCATCCCGACGCGGCCGGAAACCGATCCGCCGACGACGAGCCTGCCGCGGCCCCCGAGTTCTCCGCCTACGCCTTCGGAGCAAACATCTGGGTGCGGATCGACAACCGCGTTTTCACCTGCTACCGGGCCAACGCCGACCAGAAGTACCCGTATTTGTATCCGCTGACAGGCCCCGCCACCGGATTGTCCATGACCGACGAAACCTGCGAACCGTGGCCTCATCATCGCTCCGTCTTCTTCGGCTGCGATCGCGTGAATGGGGCGAATTACTGGCAGGAGGGCAACGATCGCGGCCAGATCGTCTCGCGCGGGCCCAAGCTGGAACCGCTCAAAGGGCGGAAAGACGCGAGTGCCCCTGGCGGGGTGACCATCACCGACATTTGTGACTGGCGCGTGCCCGGGCAATCACCGGTCATCGAGGATCGGCGACGATACACGATCAGCGCCCCATCACGAGACCTGAGACTCCTGGACGTTGACATCACCGTCACGGCGAAGGTGGACATTCATATCAGCAGGACAAACCATTCGCTTTTCGGGATCCGCGCGGCCCGGGAATTGGCCCCCGTGGGCGGCGGGATGCTGATCAACAGCAAGGGGCAGATCGGCGAAAAGGCCACTTTCGGGCAACCGGCCAACTGGTGCGGCTATCAGGGCCGGCGTCTAGGAATCGTGGAATCAATCGTGGTCATGGATCACCCGAACAATCCCTGGGCCCCGGATTGCCCGTGGTTCACGCGGGATTACGGCAATATCTCCCCGACCCCGTTCCTGTGGATCGACGAGCAGAAGGGTTGGGACCTGCCGGTCGGCAAGTCCATCCGAATGCTTTACCGTGTGGTCGTCACGAAGGGCGAGATCGAGCAGGCGGCCATGGACCGACTCTGGGAGGCCTTCGCGAAGGCGGAACAAGCGTGAACGCGTCGCGACCGGCCATGCGTGTCAACCGGTGTCGGGAGAACTAAAAGGTTCCTCCGAGCGGTGCCACGAGTGCCGGCAAATACGTTCACTGCGGTCGGCGCGAGCGGCATCGACTGCGGCGACCTCGGATCGCGCCATGCAGCCTGGAAGCTACTTCGCTCTGCCGCCTATGACCTTCTCAAGCAACTCGAACATTCTCGCGCGATCATCGGGGGAACTGCGCATGAAATGAGCGATTGATGCCGCGACCACTTTCTCTCGGACATAGCCCAGCCTGTCGGTTTCCTGGTCAAAGACCTCCAGGAGTCTCTTCGGCAACAGATATGATCGTTTTTCCTTTTCCATGCTCAACTCCTTTCGCGACAAGCGACTGCAACGGCCGAACAGCACCGGAAAAAGAGTACTCCGCGGGGCAGTGCGAATCAAGAACCGCGCGGTCGGCGCTCGCCGGAACAAAAGGTGCTCGCCGCCGGCAGCATTGACCGGAGCTGGAGGCACGGTGAAAAGCACACCGCTTCACTTGGGGCCGTCTGGCAGTATCTCCTTCCTGAATCGCTCCGCGAGCGGATCATCGGTCGTGGTCATGTGTCTGAAGAGCTCGCCCCGGAAACGGGTTATCTCGTCCTTCACGGAGATATCATCGACCAGGTTTCTCAGCGCGTTGGGGTCTTTTTCGACGTCGTAGAATTCCTCGGGTACGCGGTACAGGAAGAGCTTGACCCTTGCGGCGACGGCCGGATCCTTCTTTGCGGCTTCTTGCATGGCCTTGAAGGTCAGACCGCTCTGAGGCTCGTTCCGGAACAACGTCTTGCCGTCGGACCAGGGGTTCCAGATGTAGATGTACTTGCGCGTCTGGAAGGCACGCATCGGATAGTCGTTTCTTCCCGAGGTCTGGAAGAAGTATGTGAACACCCCGCCGCGAGAATCATCCTTCTCACCACGGAACAACCCCACAAACGAGCGCCCGTCGATGCCCTCAATCGGCTTGAGGCCGGCTGCCTCCAGGATCGTCGGCGTCAAGTCGATACCCGAGATGAAATGGTCCTTATCGACGGTCCCGGGCTTGACCTGTCCGGGCCAGCGCACGATCCACGGTGTCCGCGTGCCGGCCGGATAACAGTTGGTCTTCGAGTACGGGAAGGACATGCCGTTGTCGCTGAGAAACATCACCAGGGTATTCTGCTCCGAGCCGCTTTCCTTGAGGGCTTCAAGAACCCGCCCTACGGTCTGGTCGCAGCGATGCACCGAGGTGAAATACTGGGCGAGTTCGGTGCGGATGTCGGGCAAATCGGGCAGGAAGCCGGGGACAACAACTTCCTCGGGTTTGTACGTGCGACCTACAGCCGCAGCATCACCCGCCGGCCGTCCGCGATTCGCGCGGTTCGCCTCCTGTTCGCTGCCGGCAAAGGGCCGGTGGGGATCCTGCGAGTTGGCCATGAGGAAAAACGCCCGATTCTCGTTGCGGGCTCTCTCGAAAAAGCTCTTGGCGTGTCGGTAATACAGATCCGGGTCGCGACCGTTGCCCAGTTGCTCGGCGGGCACAACCGTGTCCCAGCAGAACTTCTCGCCGGGTTCCAGATGGCCGACTTTGGCCATGATGCCGTTGAGATAACCGGCCGCTCGCAACGACTCCTGCAACGTCGGCACATCAGTGCGGATCGGCTCGAAGCCCTTTGCTCCATTGCGGTGGGGGTAGAGGCCTGTCATCAGCACCGAGCGAGAAGGCTGGCACACGGCGATGGTGACGTGGGCGTGCTCGAACCGCATCCCCTCGGAGGCCAGTCGATCGATGTTCGGCGTAATCTCCGGCACTTTGCAGCCGGTGACCCCCAAGGAATCGTAATTCAGGTCGTCGGCGGTAATCAGTAGCACGTTGACCCGGCCGGCGGCGGAGCCATCGCCACTGGCAGCGTCGGCCCGAGCCCGCAACAAGCCCAATGCCGCCGGTCCCGACACCAACAGGCACACCGTCAATCGAGATAACGGCCTCATAGGAAATGAAACCTCACAAGAAGGTCAGGCACGAGCGTGTCGCGCGGCGCCTCGGCGCCGGACGGGACCCACCGGCTCGCTCAAGGCCCTCGATGTTCGCTTGTCCCATCATATTTGTCCAGCGGCCGTGGCGTTCGAACGCTACTACGGCGATAGTGCCGACTACCCCATCACGAGACCAGCTATAGCCAGTCATGAGCAAAGCAAAAGGACTTCGCGAATTCGATCTTTGACAAGTGAGGATTCCTTAAAGCTGTTTGGGCGGCGTTTTTCAGGCCGGGGACCTGGAAAGATAGTCCCCGCGATCGGTCATGATCCGCCAGGCTACGCGGGTCAGCTCGACGGCTACGGCGGTGACTGCGACCAACCGCCATCGAAGCCCGTCTGATCGCAGAGGCGACGAAGGTGTGCGCCGAGATCAGCCGGCCGGCTTGCGGCGAGAGATCTCGTATACGCTCGCGACCCCCAGGTTCACTGGCAGGAGGCCGGTGCCCACGATGGAATACACCGTCAAGGACATCCCCTCGCTGATTCAGGCAGTGCAACGCGACAAGCAAGGGCTCGATGAAGAACTGTGGTTTCACGAAACGACGAAAACCGCGTATGATCTCGTGCCATCCGCTCACCGTCGGTATGGCAAGAGCAATGAACGAGTTCCCCGGCAGGTCTCGCCGCCGTTGGCGGGTCCGACCATGCTCTACGCTTCTCGGACACGGTCTGCCGGTTCAACAATCCATTTACGTCGGTCTGCTCTGCTGTCTCGGCTCGAACGCCAAGGCCTGTGCCTGTGACCAGACGCCCGGAATGGCCGTGCCGCACTTGGGGCACTTGCCGTCCTTGACCTGGTTGGAGGCAATTCGGAAACCCACTCGGCGGATCAGCTCGGCCTGGCACTTGTGGCAGTAGGTATTCTCGCCTTTGTGCATGGGCACGTTCCCCGCGTAGACGTAATGGACGCCCGCGTCGAGGGCGATCTGGCGGCAGCGCTCCAGCGTCGAAACCGGCGTCTGCGGCAAATTGGTCACGCGGTAGGTCGGGTGAAATCGCGTGAAGTGCATCGGCACGTCCGGACCAAGCTGCCGGACGACCCAGCGGCTCATCTCCTTGATTTCGTCCGGCGAGTCGTTGAGTGTTGGGATGATCAGAATGACCAGCTCAAACCAGATGCCCGTGTCCTTGAGCACTTCGAGCGCCTTGAGGACCGGGGCCAGCCGCCCGGCACAGTGCTCGCGGTAGAACTCCTCGGTAAATGCCTTCAGGTCGATCTTCACGCCGGTCAGTTGGCCACAGAGCTCACGAAGAGGTTTCTCCTGGATGAACCCGTTGGAGATGATCACGCTGCCGATCCCGGCCTTGCGGGCTTGTTCCGCCGAGTCGTAAACATATTCATAGAACACCACCGGCTCCGAGTAGGTGTACGCGATGGTCGGGCTGGACCGGGCCTTGCACGCGGCGACAAGCTTATTCGGCGGTACGGCGACGCTCTCGACCTGCTCGGGGCGGAACTGGCTGATCTGCCAGTTCTGGCAGAACTTGCACTCGATGTTGCAGCCGGCCGTCGCCACCGAGAATGCCGTCGTGCCGGGCAGGTAATGAAACAACGGTTTCTTCTCGATAGGGTCGAGGTTCGCCGAACACAGGGCCCCGTAAACCAGCGTCTGATACCGTCCACCCTGGTTTTCGCGAACACCGCAGTAACCCCGCTCGACGTCGGCTACCTCGCACTCGCGCGGGCAGAGCACGCACCTGACCTTCTTGTCCTCCAGCTTCTCCCAGTGCTTGGCCGGATGCCGAATGACGCCCTTGAGCTTCGGGCCCTCCAGCTCGCTCGTTCCGGCGACGTCCTGAGCGACGCAAGGCCGCAGTCCGCAGGTGCACACCGCCCCGCAGACGGTACCCCATTTCAGGAGGTCACGCCGGTTCGGACGCCGGAACATGTTGTCGAGGTTGTCCATGTCAGCGCTCGATCCGTTCGATTTCCGCCAGGTCGGCGGTGCCCAATTGTGCTGGCCCCAGGATTCTTTCACGCTGGCCCCAGGATTCTTTCACGCTGGCCCCAGAATCCCTTCTGGGCCCCCGGTCAGAGGATTCCCATCCTCATTATCACCGAATGCGGAATGGATTCCGCACACTCACACGGCCCGGAAGGGATTCCGGGCCGAGCGGATCAGAGCTCGATCCGCTCGATCTTCGCCAGGTCGGCGGTGCCCAATCCGCGGCTGGCGGCCGTCGCAATGTGCTTGGGCGGGCGCTTTTCCTGCTCCAGCGACTTAAGCCCCTTGGCCTGCCGCTGCCTGGCCAACAGGTCTGCCGCCACGGCATCAACCGCCACAATATCAGTTCCAACAATCAGCCCGCCGAATGGCCAGGCGTACTCCGGGTTGCGCGTCGGACCGCCCTGATACTGCCCCCGCGTCGCGTCGCAAATCGTGAGCCTCCACTTCGGCCGGATGAACCGGTGCGAGACGACGTCCACAATGTACGGATCACAATTGTGTTCATGGTACTTGTTCGGGTTGTGAATCGCGCCGAAGAAGTTCTTCAGGCCCAGCGAAACGCCCGCCAGATTGTGGTCCTTGAGCACCGGCACACAGATCAGCGAGGTCACCTCCTCCGCCAGGATCCGCGAGAAGCACGAACCAATCCGCCCGCTGTGCTCGATCTGTTCCTGGTAACCGCTGCCGTAGCTGTCGGCGTCGGTACCCTTGCACTGCACCGCGCCGGCGGACTTGGCCAGCTTGAATCCGGCAGCGAGCAGTTCCACATCGAACCGGTCCCAAATGATGATATTCCCGGCCGGAACGTCCGCTCGGCGCAACCCGGCGACAATGGCCTCCACCACCGCCGGCTGAGTGGATAAGCCCAGCGTGTTGACCTTGATGCCGATCCGGTCACCGGGCGTAAACAGGCTCGACCACGCCCGACGGGCCGAATCCGTGCGGGTGACCTTCTGCACGGCCGCGTCAAGCAGCTTCGTCAGCAGATCAACGTGATCACCGACCTCGCCTCTGGCCAGCGCCTCATCACGCGCGATGACCACACGAGCCGGGGCCTTTACGTTTACGGCAGGACGCGTTGCTTCGCTTGGTGATTCCGCAACCGCGGCCCGCGGTCGGCGAAAACCCAGCGCCGCAGCGGCTGCCGCCCCGACCTTTGCTAGAAAACCCCTTCTGGTCGTACCTTTCTTGGACATTGTTGCCCTACTCCGGTTTTGGGGCGGTGGTTTGCCCGGCTTGTCCCGCCGTCTCAGGTTCCCCGAACACTTCTGCCTCGAATGAGTACAACTCCGCCTCAGGCTGCTTCCATGAGTCCATCGGCAAGCCGGCTTTGCGGCAGACTTCGCCCAGAAACTGCTCTCGCGTCCAACCTCGTTCGTAAGCCACCTGCGGCAGCAGCAACCCGCGCCGCCCGTGCAGCGAAATCAGCAGGCCGTGGCGGCCGATGATGACCTCGCTGGTGTCCCGGACCCGCTTCATCGGCGTCAGGCGACTGATTTCGATGTGCAGTTTGGGGACCTCGGCCGCCGTGACCGGGTCAAGAGTGAACCGCGGATCCTGACAGGCATTGATGGCGTTGCGGATCACGGCGGTATAGAGCGGATCGATCGCCTCCGTGTTGCCGATGCAACCACGCAGTTCGCCCCGGTTTTGAAGGGTCACGAAACATGCCCCGTTCTCGCGCAGCGGTGCCGGCAGCGTCGTCGGATCCACCTTGGGCGGCTCCCGGCCGCTCAGATAGGCGGTGATCGTCTCGCGAGCCAGCTTGAGCAACTGCCGCCGAAGAGGCTCCTCGAAGAGCGGCGGCCTCGGCGTAAAAACAAACGACTGGTATGTCACGCTGCTGGTATAGTCATTGGTCATGCGGCCTGAGGTGTCGAACGCCGCACGCGTCGCCTGGGCCCCGCCCTTCATCGAAAGAACCCGCAACAGCAGCATGATCGGCCCGTAACCGCAGATGGTGTCGTCCGTCTTCTTCATGTGCTCGGCGAAGCCGTCGAAGTCGCAGGCTAGCAACGGTCCGGCCGCCTTGTCGGCCAGTTCGGCCAGCTTCTTGGGCACGTCATCCTTGAAAGGCTCGTAACCGTAGTTCGGACCGAAGTGGGTAAAGTCGCTGCTGGCTACCAGCAGGGTATCGCCGTCAAGGCACTGTACGATTGCCCGTGCCGCCAGAGCGAAAAACTCAGGCGTCATCTGGCCGACATACAGCGGAACCAGCTTGAAATCCTTGATCGTGCGCTGCAGGAAAGGCAATTGTAGCTCCAGAGAATGCTCGTCGCGGTCTATACCGGCGATCGACACGAATGCACGGTTCTGCTTGAGCAGCGCGATGGTCTCCCGATCGAGGGGCACCGCGCCGGCGGGCATGTCGTAAGCGCCCAGGTCATCGGGGACATGAACGCCGCGGTACGCGGATGCCCTCCTGTGGCTGAAGGCCATGACAAAGACCCGCTTATAGGATTGCCCTCGAAGGCAACGGTATGCCGCCGCCGCAACCGGAGCGCTGTATCGATACCCGGCGTGCGGGGCAATGATCGCTAGCGGCTTGCCGTTGATGGCCGGCGGCTTGGCTTCATCCATCAGCTTGTCGACCAGGCTGTTCAGGGTGCCGGCATCCCCCGGATACCATGTCCCCGCGCAAACCGGCTCCCGACTAGCGACTGTCTTGCTGTCTTGGGCATTTGCCATGTGCGTGCCTCCTGCCAACATGGCCCAGATCACAACTGAACCTGCAACCAGACCCACTTCAGACTTCATGGCGTGACCTCCACACGAGGTGTGCCATAAGTATACCACGTTTCGGCGCGGCAAGAGACGTCAACTCGGCAAAGCGGGGAAATCAAACATAGAAAAAGGCCGATTGACAGCAACCGCCATCTGCGGTTAGATCTCTGCACGACAAGTCTCTTATTGGAGGACACATCATGAAACTGAAGATCTCTCATGAGGAGGTATGGGTCACGGGCATAACGGACCGGCCCGGCGGCCTGGCCACCAAGCTGGCGGACCTGGCCCGGGCGGGTGCGAATCTGGAATTCGTCATCGCCCGGCGAGAGTCGAGTATCCCCGGCACCGGTGTCGTCTTTGTGACCCCGCTCAAGGGCGCCAAGCAGATCAACGCCGCCAAGGCGGCCGGCTTCGCCAAGAGTAAGAGCTTGCATTCGTTGCGCATTACCTGTGCGAACAAGAAAGGGCTCGGAGCGACGCTCACCAGGGCGCTTGCCAAAGAAGGAATCAATCTGCGGGGCTTCTCGGGCGCCGCCATCGCCAAGCAGTGCGTTTTTCACTTGGCTTTCGACAAGGCCGCTGACGCTCGAAAAGCAGCGGCAGTTCTCAGAAAAATGGCCTGACGCCCCTCATCCCGCAAGAGGAATCCGTCCCCATGAAGGCCATGGTGCTCGAACACAATGCGCCGATCGAATCCGCACCTCTGCGCCTGATCGATACGCCGACCCCGTCGCCTCAGGCCGGCGAGGTCCGCATCAAAGTGCGTTGCTGTGCCATCTGCAGGACGGACCTGCACGTGATCGAGGGAGAGCTGCCGCCGCGAAAGCAGCCAATCATTCCGGGCCACCAGATTGTCGGCGTCGTGGACGCTCTGGGCCCCCGGTGCGGGCGCCTCAAGATCGGGCAACGAGTCGGCGCAGCCTGGTTGCGGCACACCTGCGGGCAATGCGACTTCTGCCGAACAGGTCATGAGAACCTCTGCGGGTCGCAGCTTTTCACCGGCTATCACGCCGACGGCGGCTATGCCGAGTATGCGGTCGTTCCCGAAGCGTTCGCCTATGAGATTCCCGAAGTCTTCGAGAACGTTCAGGCCGCCCCGCTCTTATGTGCGGGGATCATCGGCTACCGGGCGTTGCAGCGGTCGGCCGTGCCGAATGGCGGCACGCTCGCCTTGTACGGATTCGGTTCGTCGGCTCACGTGGTCATCCAGATCGCTCGTCATCGCGGCTGCCGCGTGTGCGTGGCGACCCGCGGTGAGAGCCATCGCGAACTGGCCCGGGAAATGGGAGCTGAGTGGGTCGGCGAGGATCCGCGCGAGATGCCGGTCAAGGCCGACAGCGCGATCATCTTTGCTCCGGCCGGCGAGTTGGTGCCCCCGGCGCTGGCCGCACTCAAGAAGGGCGGAACGCTGGCGCTGGCAGGCATCTATATGACCGATGTGCCCACCATGCAGTACGAGGAGCACCTGTTTTACGAGAAAAACGTCTGCTCGGTGACCGCCAACACCCGCGAAGACGGCCGGGCGCTATTGGCCGAGGCCGCAAGGATCCCGATTCGCCCGCACACTACGACTTACCCTCTTGAGGAGGCCAACCGCGCTCTGCAGCACCTCAAGGCCGACCGCATCGACGGCTCAGGGGTACTGGTGATCGGCTGATTTTCCTCGCGTCTTGACGAGCCGGCGGCTTCATGCCGGCGGCACTGCGGGTACTTGTGCAGGTCTCCGCGATAAGCGGCCGTGGCTCGCCAAGTAAGTGTCTCCTCGTTTCCTGCAAGTGGAGAACGATGACCGACCAACGGTCTGCCGCGTGGAAGGCTCTCTGATTACCTGATAGACTTGAACTTAATCAGGAATTCGCCGTGAAGCAGGAGGTCCGCCCGTGTCTCAACTAAACCGTCGCCAATTCATCGCCGGGGCTGCGGGGTTGGCCGGCGCGCTGTATGCACAACGATCACCGGGGACACCGATGAAATCCGTGAAGATCGATCGAATCGAGACCATTCCTTTGACCTACCCGACGGCCGGGCGGTTCAAATTCTTCGAAGGGCCCAAGGGCGAGCCGCTCGGGCGACAGACGGTGGTGGTCAAAATCACCGCCGACGACGGCACCGTCGGTTGGGGACAAAGCGTGCCGACCAACAAATGGAGCTACGAAACGCTTGAAACCGTCCATACCACCATCGAGCGGTACCTGACCCCCGTGCTGATCGGGCTGGACCCGTTCGACCTGACGGTCGTCCACAAGGCTATGGACACCATCATCGCTCCGTCGTTTTCCACCGGCCAGCCGATCTGCAAGGCGGGAATCGACCTGGCGCTCTTCGACCTGACGGGCAAGCTGCTCAAGCAGACGGCGCAGGAGCGATGGAAACACAAGGGCCGCGATAAGGTGTTGCTCAGTTGGACGCTCAACCCCAAGACTCTTGATGATATCCCCCGGTTGATCGAGGAGGGCAAGCAGCACGGCTACCGCAATTTCAACGTGAAGGTCGCCCCCGATCCGAAATTCGACGTCGAGATGTGTACCATGGTCAAGAAACTCGTGCCCGACGGTTTTCTGTGGGCCGATGCCAACGGCGGGTACGACGAGGCCACGGCCGTCGAGGTATTGCCCAAACTGGCCAAGGCCGGTGTGGCGGTCCTGGAGCAGCCCCTCAAGCCCAACCGGATCTCGGGCTACCAGCGGCTCAAGAAGATCGGCGGGCTGCCCATCCTGATGGATGAGGGGATCGTAAGCACCGGCGAACTGGAGGAGTTCATCAAGCTGGGCATGCTCGATGGTGTGGCGATGAAGCCGGCCCGCTGCGGGGGCATCACCGAGGCCCAGGCCCAGATTGAGCTTTGCCTCAAGAAAGGACTGATGTGGCTGGGCAGCGGCCTGACCGACCCGGACATCTCGCTCGCGGCCAGCCTGCTGCTCTACGGGGCATACGATCTGCGTTTCCCGGCCGCCCTCAACGGCCCCCAGTTCCTGAGCGGTCTGAGCATCCTGAAAAAGCCCCTGGTCCCAACCGGCGACCTGCTGCCCGTCCCCACCGGCCCCGGTCTGGGCGTGGAAGTTGACGAGCAGAAGCTGGAAGAGCATCGGATGAAGAAGCTCTGACGAGAATAGGGAGACGACTCGACTCATGCTGGCGGATGCTCCTACTTGGTCGCCTTGGTTTCGCCGATGCCCCCTTTGGTCGTTACTGGTCACCGCGCTCATGCTGCCCATGCTGGTGGCCGGCTGCGCCGCTCCGGAGTCGTTCCGTAGAGTCCAGCAGCCACGGAACGGCGTGCCTTTGAACGGACGCGTGTGCCTGGTCTACTCGCAACGATACCAGATTGACCTCGGTGGCTTCGAGAGCCTCCACTCGTTCGACATCAACAAGTACGCCAGGATCTACCTGCAGCTCGTTACCGACGGGCTGATCCGACCTGAGGACGTCTACGTGCCCGCGGAGATCGGCCGCGAGGATCTCTTGCGCGTCCACACGCCCGAGTACCTGGCCCGGCTTCGGCAACCCTCGGCCCTGGCCCGGTATCTCGAAAATGCCTGCGTGGCGCTGATGCTGCCGGGGCTGGCCGATGCTGCCATCCTGCGCCCCTTCCGATATGCGACGGGCGGCACGGTGCTGGCGGCAAGGCTGGCCGTGCGGTACGGAGTCGCCGTCAACCTCGGCGGCGGCTATCACCACGCCGAGCCCGATCGCGGCGGCGGATTCTGCATCTACGCCGACATGCCCATCGCGATTCGAGTCTTGCAGTCCGAAGGGCTCATCCGCCGCGCCCTCGTGGTCGATCTGGACGCTCATCAGGGCAACGGCACAGCCCGCTGCTTGGCCGGCGACGATCACGTGTTCACGTTCGATATGCACGAAGAGGACATCTACCCGTTCCCGAAAGAGACCAACGATCTCGATATCTCGCTGACGGCCGGGATGGAAAACGATGAGTACCTGAGAATGTTATCCGACCATCTGCCAAAGGTGTTTGATCGCGCCAGGCCCGACATCGTGTTCCTGCAAGCCGGCGTTGACGTCCTGGCAGGCGACCGGCTCGCACGGCTGCGACTGACACCCGAGGGAATCATCGAACGCGACCGGCTGGTGTTCGATGAGGCCGCGCGGCGAATGGTCCCGATCGTCATGGTGCTCGGCGGCGGCTACAGCCCGCAGGCCTGGCAGATCCAATACCGCAGTATCCGAGGCGTGATCGCAAAGTACGGTGCCACCGGCTTGCCCCGACCCGCTTCACGCCCCGCCACGTTCGCGGAAAAGATGTACGCAAGATAGTCAAGTACCGCGCAGGTTGTGTCTTCGATCCTGCACCCCCCAAGGTCCGACCGACCGCGGGCTCCCGAGCCTTCTGCGACTTTCATTCGCAAAACGCTCTGGTTTCCGCGCAGGTCGGATCGACGATGGTGCCAACCTCGGAATAGCACCGCTGGAATATGCCGAAGTCGGACTGATCCACATCCTGATCTTTGTCGAAATCCCTTGCCTCACAACCGACCGCCGACAACACCGCGGGACCCGACGCACACGCCTCAAAGAGACTGAAATCGTCCCCATCCACGTCGCAGTCGCAGTCGTAATCGGCCGGCACCCGATCCGACCGAGAATCCGAGCCGGCATGTGGCCCCAGCGGATTGGCATCCGAATCGCACCGAGAAAGCCACGCCAGGCTCGTCCAGGCCGTGCTCGCCACGTGCAGGGAATTGGGATACGTCGAACCATACCCCGTCGGAGCACCAGCCGGGAAGGGCGTCGCCACAATGCCGTTTCCATCGCTGTTCGGAGCGAATGCCTGGATCTGCTCAAGGGAATCAAAGAGACTTTGTGCCTCCGGCTCTCGCACGGCCAACCATAGAGCCATCGCGGCCCCGGCCGTCGCCTCACTCATGATATGGTTGCCTTCCGTCGAGAACTTCACGCCCATATAGGTATGCTCGCCGACCACCTCGGTAATAACAAGATGATTCAACAGCCACTCCAGAGCCTGCTCCAGTCTCGACTGCTCATCGATCCCCGCCAGCACAGCCCACACCTGGGCGTCGGCCGGAATCGGTGACGGATTGGGTTCAGTACCATCCGCTCCCCGCGTCCCGGTCAGGTAATACCCGTCTCCGTCCACGAACATGCTTTGGACGAATGCCTGGGCATGCTGAGCCATACTGTTCCATTTCGCGTGACCGGTCAGGTCATACAATACGCGACCCAGAGCAAAGACATCGATATTGTGCTCGGTGGATCTCCAGGTAACCGCTTCATAATTCCACCCGAGCAGACCTCCGGGCCGTCGTCTTGACCGTCCAGCCGTGCGGCAAGTGCGGCAAGCTGCGCACGGGGGCCCTCCTTCCGCTGCTCGTCGTCCCCGAACTGCGGGTATGGAGTGAACTGGTTGTTGACGCCGCCACCGCCCGCGATCTCCTGCGGCAGGCGCCGGTGTGAGCAAGGCCGCGAATGGGAACCCAATACCGGCTCGGGTGCCGCGGTCGCGCTGCCGTTGAACAGCCGCTACCGCGTCCCCCGCCGTCGGCCGCCCGACCGGGGATGCTTCTGCCCCGGCGACGTTTCGCCCCAATGATGCGACACCACCGGAGATCAGTCAAAAAGCCTCCGGACAGGCCCGGTCACAATAGCGAGTGGCATGACAACCGACCATAATGCGGCACAGGCCGCGGATGGATTACACGTCCAAGTCCCCCAATTCGCAACTCGGCATTCTCTCAACTCAACTCTTCGTCGCCTCTTCATACATGGCAACGATGTTGGCCGGCGGGACCTCGGAGAGAATGTTGTGCACCTGGGTGAAGACGAATCCGCCGCCCGGCGCGAGAAGGTCAATGTTGCGACGGACGTGGTCTCGGACCTCTTGCGGTGTGCCGCGCGGCAGGACCTTCTGCGTGTCGCATCCGCCGCCCCAGAACGTGACGTCCTTGCCGAACTCTTTCTTGAGTCGGGCGGGCTCCATGTCGCGGGCCGAAATCTGAACCGGGTTGATCACCTGGACGCCAACCTCGATCAGATCGCCTAAGAGCTTGTAGATCGAACCGCACGAGTGCAGGAAAACCCGGATGTTGGGGGCAAGCGTGTGGACCCGGTCGATGATGGCCTTGTACCGCGGCTTGAAGATCTTGCGAAACAGCTCCGGCGAGAAGAACGGACCGGCCTCCATACCCAGATCGTCGCCCAACTGGATCAGATCAACATTGTCTCCAAGCACCGGCAACAGGCGGTCCAAGCCCGCCAGATGCGTCTCCACCAGCTTGTCGAGCAACGCCTCGGCCTTGTCCAGCTCGGCCGCCAGATCCATCAGCGCGTTATCCATGCGGCGAAGATAAGCCGACCATTCAAAAAGGTTGGCGCCGAAGGCGATCATGATCGCCTTGTCCGTCGTCTGCCGCAGGCGGGCGACATGGGCGGCGATGCGCTCGAGGTTGTCGTCGCTCAGCCCGCCGGCGTAAATCGGCTCCGCCAAAGCGCCCCAGCAGACTTCCCCCATGCACCCACCAATCCGGTCGAGTAAATCCGGCCAATCATCACGGTTGAAAGGATAGTGCGTCTGGCTGAAGTAGGTGCTGCCGGCAATCATCCGGGCCAGCTCCTTCCCTTGGGCATCAACCGCAACCCAGTCCCCGTTGTCCGGTCGAAAGTCGATGTGCCGGGGAATCTGGCAGGGCGAACCGTCGGGCAGCACCCAGTCCTTCCATCCGTTCGGGTCGAAATCTCGGCCGGCGTTGATCGCGTCGACGCGAAATCGCTCAAGATAGAAATCCTCGGGCTCGGCGAGTTGCTGAATGACGTCGAACACGCGTGTCTGGCCTTCCTTGACGCCCAGATATGCCTTCAGCCGCCCGTAGGCCACAGCCTGGATGCCCGTCGATCGCATGGCCCCGCAATCAATAGGGAGCCGGTCCGGCTCCCTGTGATCGATGGCCGCCAGAATCCGCTCCCGCGAGGTCATCATTTTGAGGCTCCTCTCGTCAGCTTATACTATACCCCGTCGGCCCAAAGGCCGGAAGAATCCTGGAACCTTACGGCCAGACGTGTGTGCAGATTGCGCGCTTTTTTCTGAATCGCAGTGCGCTTGGGTTACGGCCCGCAAAAAGGCGGTCCGTCTTGGAATGTGTGTGAAAGCCCACGGAGCCGGTTGGTAGGGCAGTGTCAAGGTCGCCTTGGCGACCGAGACCTGCCGTATTCCGCAGCCGGGACGACCGCTTTCATACACCTGCTTGCACCTGACGGAAGAACACATGGCACAACTGATCTTCAACGGAAAACATGTTGATATCGCCGTGGGTGAGTCGCTGCTTGCGGCAATCGCCCGCTCTGGCGATGCGGCTCATGCGGTGGCCAGCTCATGCCCGGCAGCCGGTCGCTGCAAAGAATGCATCGTCCAGGTGCTCGCCGGAAACGAGGCCCTGAACGACTGGACCGAGCCGGAAGCCTTCCTCCGTCATCAAAGCGACAGCGAAACCATCATTCATCGGCTTGCCTGTCAGGCAAGAGTCGCTCAGACAGATGCCGTGATCCGCGTCGAGGCCTTCAAACGAAAGCTCGACATCGCCGTGAACGGTCGCCCGGCCGATGACGCATTTGATCCGTGGATCACCTGCAACCAGGGACGCTTGTTTTGCGACGACAAGCAGTTCGGCGACTGCGCCGGTCCAATCTACGGACTGGCGCTGGATATCGGGACAACAACCGTCGTACTTCACCTTGTCGAGTTGCAGACGGGCAACACCCTCGACATGCGGGCATTCGAGAACCCCCAGCGCTTCGGCGGCAGCGACGTCATCCATCGGATCTCGTACGACGGCCATAATCCGGGCCGGCTTCACCGCACCATCATCGCTTATCTCAACCGCGAAATCCGTGCGCTGCCGGTCGACCCCAAAGGTATCGTAGCCGTCGTGGTGGCCGGTAACCCGACGATGCGAGATCTGTTCCTCGGCCTCGACGTGCAATCCATCGGCCGGTCACCTTTCATGTCCACAACCCAGGTCGATCTGCTGGCCGGCCGGCGCCCAACTACCGCCGTGTGGACGACCGGTCAGGAGTTGGGAATCGAGATCCACCCCCAAGGGCGCGTCTACGCCATGCCGCTGATCTCCAACCACGTCGGGGCCGACACGGCCGCAGCCCTGGCCACCCTGCCGCTCAACGACCAACCATTCATGATGATCGACATCGGCACGAACACGGAGGTCGTCGCCGGCTGCGGTGATCGGCTGATGGCGGCCTCATGCGCCGCCGGGCCGGCTTTCGAGGGCGGACGCCTCGGATGCGGAATGGCCGCATGTGAGGGAGCTGTCACCCGAATGCGCCGCCGGCCGGGCGGCTGGAATCTCTCAGTCATCGGCGACGGCCCGGCCAGGGGAATCTGCGGGTCCGGACTCGTCGACATCCTGGCCGAGCTTCGACGAACCAACGAGATCGACCCACTCGGGCGCTTCGACAACGGTCAGACCCACGTGACAGTGGCCGACAACCCTCCCCTGCGATTTACGCGCCGCGATGCCGGCGAGCTGGCCCAAACGAAGGCAGCCATCGGCTTGGGGCAGACGGTCTTGCTGCGGCACCTGCGCATCAGCCCGCGCGACCTGCGGGCATACTACCTGGCGGGGGCGTTCGCCAATCATATCGATCTGGAAAGCGGCCGGCGGATCGGCTTGTTGCTGCCTGTGCCCGATGAGCGCGTCATTCGTATCGGCAACGCCAGCGTCGAGGGCGCCAAGGGCGTGCTGCGAAGCCGCTTCTGCCGCGACCGAATCGAGCATCTGGTGGGGCGTATTGAACACGTCGAATTGGAAAAGGAGCCGGACTTCTTCGACCTGTTCGCCGAGATGACTCAATTGCAGCCGATCACTTGACGAACGATCGCCCGCTTCCGGGCCACGCGACCGAAACGCCGCCCCGATACCGAACTCGCTCACCGCAGTCGTTTCAATCGCGGCCTCGGCCCCACCGAGGCCCCGGGCACACTCAGCGGCGCCGCCTTCTGAACGTTGATCCGGTAATTCACGCTGAACGACAGTCCGCCAAGATCCGCGCCAATGTCCAGAACCTCAGTCTTGGAAAGCACCGGATATCCGCCGAACGCCTCACCTTCGTCATCAATGTAACTGTCATTATTGAGATCCGACCCGGCGTAAAGACGATAATTGCCGGCGTAGACGTCATCAAAAGAGAACTCATAGTTCTCCGACACGTCCGTCTCATCCTGGGCGTAGGCTTCGAGCGTGTCAGGATCCACAAGAAGCACATACACCGTGCCCACGTTGCCGCCCGTCATCGTGATCGAACCTACGGTCATCCGGACCGTGACGGTCGCATTGCCGTCGTTGGATACAAAGGTGACCGAGCCCGAGTAGACGCCGTTCGCCAGACCCGTGCGGTCCACCGTGATTTCATAGCTGCCCTCCCCGCCCGAGGAAGGGCTCACCGAAATCCAGCTCTTGGACGAAACCACACTGCTCACGATCAGCGTGCCGCCCCCCACGTTGCTCACCGTCACCTCCGCCGACGTCAAGACCGAACCCAAAGAGATGTCCTGCGGCACGACCCGCAGCAACGGCGCGTCAGACACCCCCGAGCCCGCGATTTCCGACGCGGCCCGGATCGCATTCGGCGCGTTGATCAAACCATAGCCGAAATAGGCGTCACGCCCGGCAATCCCAAGATCATCCACGATCTTCACCGAAGTCCCCGGGTGCGTTCCGGCCAGGAGTTGGTCGAAATCGGCGGGCGTCAGGTCCGGATTCACGGCCTTCATCAGGGACGCCACGCCGGCCACATGCGGGCAAGCCATCGAGGTACCGTCATAAAAGGCATACGTGTATCGCCCGTCGTCCTTCCTGATCGTGCTGAGCACGCCGTCGCTCACGCCGTCGCCGTCGCGGTCCGCATTCAGATCGCCCCCCGGTGCGCAAACCGCCACCGTCGAGCCGAAATTGGAGTACGACGCGAGATGACGAAGCTGGTCCACCGCGCTGACATTGACTACGCCGTTGATCGCCCCGGGGAACGAATTGTCGGCGCTGGTGGCCTCATTGCCCGCGGCGGTGACGATGATCGCACCGGCCTGCCGGGCTGCAACAACGGCATTGGTCAGAACGCTCGATGAACCCGGCCCGCCGAGGCTCATGTTGATGATGTCCGCCCGCCTCGCCGGCAACGTCCCCGAGTCGTTGCTCAAACGAGCCGCGTAACGCACGGCCTGGGCAATGTCGTAGTCCGTGCCCTCGCCGGCTCGGCCCAGTACCCGTAAAGGCATGATGCGCGCGTTCCAGGCAACTCCCGCCACGCCCGTCGTGTTGTTGGTGCGGGCGGCGATCGTGCCGGCAACGTGCGTCCCATGAAAACTGCTGGAAATACCGTAGCCCGCCGAATCGCCCGGATCATCCGGGTCCGCATCGATCCCGTTGCCGTCCATCGACGTGGTCACGCTGCTGATAAAGTCGTAGCCCGTGGTCAACTGCCCCGCCAGGTCGGGATGACCGAGCGCAACGCCCGTATCAATCACCGCCACGATGACACTGGAGCTGCCCGTGGTAATGTTCCAGGCCTCCGGCAGACTGATCAGGCGGTAGTGCCACTGGTAACCGTAGAATTCGTCGTTCGGCACCGCGAAGGCGCGGCGTATGTAGTTGGGTTCGGCGCATTCGACGCCCGCTTGTCGGCGCAGAGCCTTGATTGCCGCAATGGTCGGCGAGATCTCGGCCGCCATGCCTCCCCCTGCCGCGCGAGCTCGGGCCACGGACTTGTATGCGTCCATCGCCTCACGATTCAACCGCAGCCTGTGAAACCCGCCGGAGTTGCTGCCGTCGTTAAGCTCTTCCAGACCGATGCGCTTCTGTGTCGCCGCTCGCGCAGACTTGACGGTCTCAGCGTACTTGACCAGTATCTCGCCTTCCGCGTGCGGAAACAGACTCGATAGCCGATCCCGCTGTGCCTGGACGGTCACCGATGTGGTCAGGCTCTCGCCGACTAACAGTGAGTAGAGACCGCCTTGGTCATTGTCGTGAATAACACTGTAACCGCGAACCTCGATCAGGTAGGTACCATTGGCAGGAGCGGTCACTTGCTCGGCCTTGCCGAGACCCTCCGAACTATCAAGCAACTGAGCGCCCGATTCGTCATAAAGATAAAGGTCAAAATCATTATCATTCGGATCCGCAAGCAACAACGTTGCTCGCTGACCGCCCGCCATCTGAACCATGTACACGTCGCGCAGGTCGTCACTGCCGGAGATGCTCCCGAGAAAACCCCCGACCGTGCAGGGATTGGGCACGGCCTGAGCACCGCCGGGACTGACCATGTCGTTGTAAACGGTGGGGTTGCTGGCGTCGGCTGTATCGCCGTCCACAACAAGCGTGTTGCCGACACTCACCGAACCGCGAACAGAGACTCTTGCGACCGGGGTAGACGGGTTCCCGTCGCAATGACCAAACTCGCTTTCTCCGTAGTCTGAGCATCCGTCACCGTCGCTGTCCACGACATTGAAAGGCGTATCCAGAGGATCAAAGGGATCCGTTGGGGGATCGTTGTTGATCTCTTCCTTATCAGTGAAGCCATCCCAGTCGGAGTCCACGTCAACCGTGACGCAGCCCTGTCCCATAGTCAACCCGATCGCCGGCAATAACCCGATAGCTGCCGACAACCACAGAAGGTCGTGACTCCGCATACCCTTTCCTTTCAAGATCGATCCAAGACACGCCCTGTCAAGCATTTATCCGGACCAAGTGCCCGGCAAGGGCTGCTTCGGCCGTGTCATGCACGCTGATTCCAACTCCTGGACGGTAATAGGCATACCCTGATCTCGGGCCATCAGGAAACCGCCGCAAACATTTGTAATCGGTTGTTTCGACCTGCAAATGTGGATCTTTTTGTGGAGACCGGCTTTACAGGAAAAGTCGTCGACAAACCGAAGGAAACCCTTCAAAAACCGCGATGCTTGCCGCAAAGGCTCGTTTCACCGGAAGGCGCAACCGGTGGGCAAACGCCGTCATCCGCCGGCAGGGCCGTCATGCTACCCTAGAGCCACATCGAGAGACATCATGATGGCAAACCCGAGCATGGTCCCGACCGTGGCGAAGTCCGTGAACTTGTCACGCTGGGATTCCGGAATCAGTTCCTCAACCACTACGAAGATCATCGCCCCGGCCGCAAAGGCCAAACCATAGGGCAACAGCGCCTTCATGCTGAAAACCAGCCAAGCCCCGAGGACCCCCGCCACGGGCTCGACCATCCCGGACGCCTGCCCCATCAGAAATGCCTTGAACCGGCCAACACCTTCACGGCGCAGCGGCATCGACACGGCCATCCCCTCCGGAAAGTTCTGCAAGCCGATGCCGATGGCCAACGCCACGCCCCCCAGAGTCATGCTGCGAGCCATCTCAGGATCAACTCCACTGCCAATGGCGCCGAAAGCCACGCCGACGGCCAGTCCCTCGGGAAAATTGTGCAGGGTGATCGCAAGCACCAGCAGAACGCTGCGCTGCCAGGAGGTCTTGATACCCTCCGCCTCGGATGTCTCCAACCCCAGGTGCAGGTGGGGCAGTATCTTGTCAATGATGTAGAGAAAGAAGCCGCCGGCCAGAAACCCCACGACCGCCGGCTTCCAGTCCCCCTCCGTCATTTCGATTGCCGGGGCCAGAAGCGACCAGTAACTGGCCGCAATCATCACACCGGCGGCCATACCCAGCAATCCGTCCATGATTTTCTGGTTGACCTTCTTGAAAAAGAGAACCGGCGCCGCACCCGCCGCGGTTAGGAACCAGGTGAACAACGTGGCGATCAGGGCCTGCGTGATCGGGTGGTACCGGTTGAAGAAGCTCAGCAAGGCCTCATTCATGCAACATCCTCGACCTGCTTGACTCCAGGAATCGCTTTTTGTGAAACCCTGAAACCCCTTTCCGAGCACAAAACCGGACTGCCGGCTGACAGATACCCGAGACCGCACGGCCACCGGAGCCTCGTGACCTCCGCTCGACAAGCGCTCTCGCTTTCCACCACGGGCTCGCCTTATGCTTCCGAGAACTGATCCTTGCCGACACCGCACTCCGGGCAAACGAAATCATCGGGGAGATCTTCGAACGGCGTTCCTGCCGGAATGCCTTGCTCCGGAACACCAACAGCAGGATCATACACCCAACCGCACACGTCGCAGACGTATCTCTTCATCGATGGTTCCTCCCAAAACAAAGGTGCCGGAGTAAGGGCACCCTCCACTACCACGATCCCGGAGATCAACGCGGAGATTCTCGCTTGCTTCGCGTCCGGCCGCAACCCGGAGCGTCCCGTCGTCTGATCGCTGCACCGGGGGTCGCCATGGCCGGATCCGCGATCATCCCGCGGCGGTACCCACGGTGCAAGCCCGCAACACAAGCTTCCCGCCGTGCAGGCCGCGAGCGTTACCATGTTTCGGAGCGTCTGCCTGTGTCACGTCACAGGCCCGGCGGAGTGCTGCGTCGAGCTACGGCGCATTTGTCAGGCGCGCGGAATACCCTAGTGATGAGATCATCTCGACAAGAGATTCCGGATTCAGAGTCTGACCGGTCACGATCACCCGGCCGTTGTGTACATCCACCTCGGTGGAAGAGATCCCCGGTTGATCGGCCAGAGTCTTGCGAACGACATTCGCACAGTGCTCGCATGTCATCCCGCTGACGGCCAACTCCACACGCTGATCCGTGGGCGTGACCGTTGCCGCCTCTTCCGCCCCTGCGGTGATCTTCTGCCGCCATGAAACAATGTATGACACGGCCAGCACGCCCAGAAGCAGGATCGCCCACAAGTGAGACCGGATCGCGGCCGCCTCGCCGCCATGCACGTGTCCGCCCAAATCCGGCACCCTCGAACCTGTGACGGTCACAATCGCATCCAACAACAGGCCGAAACCAATCGCACTCATCGCCACGGTGACCATGTACAACATCGCTGATCGCCGGCCGAGCACCTTCCACAACGTCGTGATCGTGGCCGCGTTGGTCGCCGGACCGGCGATCAGAAAAGCAAGGGCCGCGCCGGGGGAGGCCCCCAAGTGAATGAGGCCGGCGGCGATCGGAATGGAGGCGGTGGCGCACACGTAAACCGGTACGCCCGCCGCCATCAGCAACAGAATGGAGAATAGGCCTCCTCCAATGTATGGTTCCAGCGAGCCCCGCGGAATGAACGCCGTCATCGCTCCGGCGATCAAAACGCCCGCCATCAGCGCCGCTCCGATGTCTCGCGGCAGGACCGTTAGACCATATCGCAATCCGGACCATAACGAGCCGCGCGCCGGCGGCTTGAACGCGGCGCCGCAACCGCCCTGCTCCACGCAAGACGCCGTCGCCTCCGCACCCGACGCGCGTTCTTCGCGTCCCTCGAAAAACCGGACCAGCGTTCCGCCGAGAAGACCCGTCAGGAAGGCCATGATCGGGCTGAAGATCGCGAACACCGGTCCGAGCACGGCGTACATGGCCGCGATACAATCCGCGCCGGTCTGCGGAGTGGCCAGAAGGAAAGCCGTCGTCGCCGCTCGGCCGGCTCCCTTGCGATGCATCGAAACCGAGACAGGTATCACGCTGCAGGAACATAGCGGCAACGGCACCCCGAAGAGAGCGCCCTTGACCACCGCTTTGAAACCCCGTCCCCCCAAATGCCGCTCCACCCACGCGGCCGAAATCCACACGGACAGCAACCCGGCCATGACAAAGCCGAACAGCAGGTAAGGAGCCATCTGCCCCAACACCTGCCAACTCCCGAGAACGAACTGCTCAACAAGCTGCGGCATACTGCAAGAATTTTAGTGAGGGCCGGCACCGCTGACCACAAAGCCCCGGGCACGAACACGGGCGCGCATTCAACCGTCATAGACGCCACCGGCATTGGCTTGCCCAGTCAATGCGCGCCGGTGAAGGAGACTTATTGCCGCGGAGCCAAAGACCCAAGGGGACCCTGCTGGCCCTGAAAAGGCGACACCAGCTCAGCTCCCGGGATTTCTTCCACCCGTTCGAAGATCAGTTGGCACAACCTGGTGACTCGAGGTGTCACTCGCAGCGATATGGGGCCGTGGTTCATGATCTCAAGAGTGATCTTGCCTTGGAAACTGTTGTGGATCGTCGGAGCAGTCATATGAATCACGAGCCCGAGTCGAGCGAATCGACTTCGTCCTTCCACCCGGGCCGCCGGCTTGCCGTGCGATGGCAACGCGACCCTCTCCAGGGTCGTGGCGATGACAAACTGCTTCGGCCTCAGAATCACCGTGCCATTCGACTCCGCAGGCAGGGGTTCCATGTAGGGGGCCAGATCCGGGATCTGAACCTCGTCGAGATCGAAGCTGACCTGCACGCCTTTCGTCTCGTACAACTTGGGCTGGAATTGGCGAAAGTCATCGCCGATGTGAAGATCCAGGGCGGTAGGAGAGAACTGATCGTCTGCCGGATTCGGCTCGATGAGCAAATGCCCGTCTTGAATGGCTTTCCGAATCTATCTATCGGTCAGAATCAGCGCCCGACGTCTCCGTCAAGCGGACAGAACACACTCAGCCGGCACGCTGACCTTCATGGCATCGCTGCCTCCGGACGCAGGAATCAGTACAACATAGGAGTCATCGGACTCTCCCACCTTCCATACTCGAACACTCGCATCGCAGGGCGGTGCTGCCGCGCCGGCCGTCACCATCACGCCATCCGCGTCAGAGACGAACTCGATCTGCCGACGGCTGCCCGAAGAAACCACTGGAAAGGTAACAATGTATTCACTCTTGAACAGACCGGGTCGAACCTTGCATCTGACCTTCAACTCCTCGACCACGACGCGCCTCCTGCTATGGCAGGCAACACCATCATCTCCCTCATACGCGCAGCTTTCACCATAACCGTTCCATAGGTAGATACAAGCGTGGGAAACGACTTCAAAACGGCTCCTGCTTGCCCGGCATGAGTACGCTTGGCGTCGTCGGGGTGGCCCAACTACAATCGCAGGGGTGAGCGGCGAGCGAATCGACACCGTCTGGGATCGCGATCGACTGCAGTCGCCCCATGCGCAGCCGGACAAGGCTCAGCGCGTGAGACGGATGTTTGATGCCATCGCGCCGACGTACGAGCGCATCAACACGATCGCCAGCGCGGGGCGCGACCGCTACTGGCGACGCGAGATGGTTCGACTGGCCGCCGTCCGACCCGACGACGTGCTCCTCGATCTGGCCTGTGGAACCGGCGACGTGGCCCGCGCGTTTGCCTCGGCCAGCCCCCGACCCGCCGGCATCATCGCCGTCGACTTCTCTTTGGCCATGCTGAAACTCGCAGTTCCTCGTCACGTCAACGACTTGACCTGGGTGCAAGCCGATGCCCTGCACCTGCCCCTGGCCCCAGCCGGCGTCACAATCGTCACTTGCGCCTTCGGCATCCGCAATTTCCAGGATCTCGGTGCCGCCCTTCGAGAAATCCACAGGGTTCTGACACCCGGGGGACGGGCAGTCATCCTCGAATTCTCAATCCCAACAGTGGCGATCTTCCGTCACGTCTACCGCCTCTATGCCGGACATGTGCTTCCAGCGCTGGCCTGGCTGATAGGCCATGACCGCACCGGGGCGTATCGCTATTTGCATAAGTCGGTGTTAAGCTTTCCAGGGCGCGAGGAAATCGTATCCAGCCTCAGGGCTGCGGGCTTCGCGGATGTCGTTGTCCACCCGCTTTCGTGGGGCGTTGTGACCATCTACCTGGCAAGTAAAACAAGCACCTGAGCCCCGGTACCCGAGTCCTGGGTCGACGTGCAGGGCCGGCATCAACAAGGGTCTCATGCGCAGGGTTGACAGGAATTGCCCGAATCGACCCGTGACAACTCAGATTGGCCGCGAATGAGCCTGGCTCGCGCCTGGCGCGTGCTCCAGCGGGCAGGCGGCCGCGCCGAAGAGCCACAAGCTGTGGCCGACGTCTGGCGATGGACCGGCCCGAAGTACCGCATCCGCGCGGTGCTTTTCCTCCTGACCGATGCCCTGTTGTTCGCCGGGCTGGGCTGCTTCACCTTCTGGCTGCGAACCGGCTATGCTCTGCCGTTCCTCTGCGATCAGTACTGGGACTACCTCTGGCAGTCCTTAGACCCAACCCTGGATCGCCAGGCCACACTGCTCGAGTTCCTGCTGCAGCCAATACCCGCTCAACAGGTCCCCTGGATGTTCGTGATTCACGGGCTGGTTCTGGCAAGCCTGACCGCCGTCCCCATCCTGGTCTCGATGCTCTACCGCCTGCCGCTATCCCTGGTCTTCACCGCGATTATCGCTTTTTTCGCAACACTCCCTTGGCTGGCTATCACGGTGACCTTCTGTTGCATGCTGGCTCGCTGGAAGCGAATCCAGTTCTCTTTTCGATTCGCCACGGCCTTGATCTCGATCTTGCCGGTCGTCCTTTATTACCTGATGGCCACGCGAAATACCCCCGGCGTCGATCGCCTCGCCCCGCTCGAACTTGCCAAGCTGTATCTCCCCTACGCCATCGCCCTGATCGCCGCATGCGTGGTCATGGCGATCGTGCTGACCATTGCCCGAGTCGTAAACTACCGACCGGGCGCAATCGCGCCGCTGATGGCCATCTTGTTTGCCACACCAGTGATCCTCTTCGAAACCAAGGTCGGACGCGACGAGCTGAGCTACCGGCTGCTTGAGAGAGGTTTCGGCCCGGGTTCCCGCGAACACTTTCTCGGCCACGCCGATGCCGAGGAGATAATCCTGCGAACCGCCAAGGCCATCAGGGAATCTTCCCCCACCCCCCAGCCGCCGATTGAATCGCTCGTCCAGCTCGTGCGCGACGATCTGAGACTGCGGGCGGCTTTGGGTCAGACCGGCCAGAGTCGCGTGGCCAGAACGCTGACGGCCGACTGGTACGCCCAGAAAGACATGGCGATCAACGAGTGCCGGCGATTTCTCCGCCATTTCCCCTATAGCGAGTACGTGCCCAGCGTGCTGTACCTGCAGGGCCGGGCTACCGATCTGCGACTCAACCGCGAGTTCACCTATCTGCAGGATTCGCTCATCCTCGCCTACAACGAAGACTTCCCAAACACAGCTTCGGCTGATGTGTGGCGAAAACTCGTGGAAATGGCCCCCGATTCCGCGCCCGGCTGCGTGGCCATGTACCGGCTTGCCGTTATCGAGACCCGCCGAGGTCGCGTGCAGGAGGCATTGGATCTGCTCAGCCGCCTGATCGCAGGTTTCGGCAAGCGAAAGATCACCGAGACGGCACCGACGGAGACCTCGGGATGGCGCAACTTCCTGGCCAAGAGGCCCCCGGCCAACACGCTGGGCATCGATGTGACGGCAACCGTTCAGAACGCCCGCAAGTTGGAGGATCTGCTGACCAAGAACCGGCTCAAGGAACTCGAACCAGCTTATGACTATCCGATTCTCCGCCGGTTGTTCAGCATCGACCCCCATCATCCTGAATACGCCCGCAACCTTCGCGAACTCCTCGCCGCCACGTCAACCGATCCGCAAGACCCGACCAACCTCCTTCGGGATAACATCGAACTGTTGCTGGCTCTGACGAACCGCTCGCGCAGCCGAAGAATCGAAGAACTCAGGGGGCTGGTCGATCGCTTCGCCAAGGACAAGCGATGCGACGCCCTGCCCCGTGCCCGTTTCGAACTCGCCGCCGCCTATCAGACCGACAACCTGCTCGACGAGGCCCGTACCCTCTATCAAACCATTCAGATGGAGCATCCGGATTCACCCTGGGCCACCGAGGCCAACTGGCGGCTCGCGGTCATGGGACAACGGACGGAATAGAGACGGGGAGAGAAGACCGTGCATACAAGAGAAATCATTCTGGCCATTACGGGTGCGAGCGGCGGCCCCTATGCATTGCGGCTGCTGGATTGCCTCGACAAGGCGGGAATACAAATACATCTGATCGCCTCGCCGAACGGCCGCCGACTGTTGCGCGACGAATGCGACCTCCGCAACCTCGAGGATCTCTCCCTGCTCGGACGGCCTTGCGAACGAATCCGTATTCATGATTACGAAGACGTCGGCGGTCTCCTGGCCAGCGGGTCGCATCCCACCGACGGCATGGTCATCTGTCCGTGCAGCAGCAACACGCTGGGTACCGTCGCTTCGGGACGGGCGGACAATCTCATCGGCCGGGCTGCGTGTGTCACGCTCAAAGAGGGCCGGCGGCTGATCATTGTGCACCGCGAGATGCCGGTCAACGGCATCGACCTGGAGAACATGCTCCGGCTGCAGCGTGCCGGCGCCATCATCTGTCCGGCCTCACCCGGATTCTATCTTCGCCCCAAGTCCATCGATGACCTGATCGACTTCGTTGTCGCGCGAGTGCTCGATCTCCTGCATGTCCCCCATACGCTCAACGCCCGTCGGCAGGAGACCCCCTCGCCGTGATTCGCGACACGTTCAAGACCGTCCGGCGCTGGGGCGAGATGGTCAAGTTCTCACACTCCGTGTTTGCCCTGCCGTTCGCCCTGCTGGCGACTTTCCTGGCGTCGAGAGCCGCCTTCCAGGCCGGTGATTCCCCACAGATCTACCCGAGTCTCTGGCAGTTCCTCTTGATCCTCGGATGCATGGTCTCGGCCCGATCCGCCGCCATGACCTTCAACCGAATCGTGGACGCGGCGATTGACGCCCGGAACCCTCGCACGGCCGCAAGAGCGATTCCTGCCGGTATCATCTCCCCCTCGCAGGCACTCGTCTTCCTCGGCGTTGCGGCTGCCGCATTCGTTCTCTGCTGCGCGGGCTTCTGGTGGATCGAAAGGAATCCGTATCCGCTGATGCTGTCCCTGCCGGTATTGGCGTACCTGTGCTTCTACTCATACACGAAACGCTTCACCCGCTGGTCACACTTTGTGCTCGGCAGCGCGATCGCCTTGTCACCCCCGGCCGCCTGGCTGGCCATCCACCCGGCATCCCTGGGGTGGCCGGCGCTCATCCTCCTCACCACGGTCACGCTTTGGATCGGCGGTTTCGATATCATCTACGCCTGCCAGGACATCGCCCCCGACCAGGCGGAGGGGCTTTTCAGCCTGCCGGCACGAACAGGCGTCCGACCGGCCTTGTGGATCGCGCGGTCCGCCCACGCCGTCACCGTGGTTCTGCTGGTCGCCCTCGCGCCGGTGGCCGGACTGAGCTGGCTGTACGGGATCGGCGTGGCGGCGGTTGCGTGGCTCCTGCTGATCGAGAACGCCATGGTGCATCCCCGCGACTTGTCGCGGGTCAACACGGCCTTCTTCACCGTCAATGGCATCGTGAGCCTCCTGCTCGGGACGCTCGGCATCGCGGACTGTCTGCTCTTATAAAACCACCGGCTCATCGTGTACACTTGAAACATGAACCGACGACGACAGGAGATACTGGCTCTGGCGCTCCTCTTGACCGGGTGCGCAATTGTCTGCTGCCTGGGTATCAACTGGGGCTTACCTTCACGAGACATCGACCCATACCTCTTCGGCCGACATCCCGTTTGGTCGGGCCTCGACATTCAGGCATTGGCCGGCGACCGGTCGGTGGATGCCTTACGGCCCGCGGACATGGACGCCGATCCCATCAATGAACCCGACCGCTCCGTGCCCGTGAATCAGACCGATGCCCAGAAGGCCGAGATTGTCCGCCGGTTTCGCCTCTTCACGCATCATCCGGATGAGATGATCACCCTGATGTCCTTGGCGTCGATGCGACCGGGACGGGGCGACTTTGACCCGAAAATGTACCAGTACGGCGGGCTGTGGGTGTATCCGGTCGGCGCCCTGCTGCGGCTGGCGGCAGCATGCCGCGTCATCGCATTGACGCCAGACCTTGCCTACTACCTTGACCGACCGGAGGCTTTCGGACGATTCTATGTCCTGATGCGGGCTTATGTCGTTGCGTGGACGCTCGTGGGCGTCTGGGCCGTGTTCCGGATCACCTACCGACTGACCCGCGGCTCGCTCGGCGCGTCCGTTACCGCGGCTGCGTGCTTCGCGGTCATGCCCGCCGTCGTCAATGCGGCTCATGAGGCCAAACCGCACCTGCCCGGCACGGTGCTGATGCTGCTGTCCGTCCTGGCCGCGATGCGCTGCCTCGACAATAACAGACGCAACTGGTGGATTCTCGCTTGCCTGCTTGCCGGGGCAGCGGGGGGAATGGTCTTGTCAGCATGGCCAGTCTTTGCGACTCTGGTCATGCTGGCATGGCTTGCGCCCCAGCCGAAGGTCGCAAGGCTCGCCAAGGCCGTGATCGGCACGGCGATCGCCCTGCTGACCTACTTCGCGACCAACCCGTACGTGCTCATCAACCTGTTCAGAAACCGCGACCTCATCTGGAACAACTTGTCCAACACGCAGGCGATGTTTCACCTTGGGCCGCCGGATGAGTCACTACCCAATGCGTTGTGCCTGATCGGCGAAGGAACGTCCATCGTATTGGCGCTGGCGGGACTCGCGGGCCTTGTCGCCCTGGCGGTCCGCGATTGGCGAATGGTGAGCAGCAACCCGCCGGTCGGGCCTCGCTTTGTCGCCCACTGGCTCCTCGCGGCGCCGGCCTTCCTCGCGCTAACGCAGTTTGTCCTCTTCGCCCACGGCCAGGGCGGTGAATACGCGCGTTTCGCTTTGTTCGTCGACGTGACCTTGTGCCTGGCCGCCGTCGTGGCCCTCGACACCTTCACGCGTTACTGGAAGCTCCGGACCATCTGCCAGATCGCGCTGCTCTTGGCGACGGCCGTTCCCGGAGCCGCCTACGTGGAATCCTTCTTGCGGGACAGCGCCTCTCACCACACACGGATCCGCCAGGCCGAGCATCTCGCCGAGCTGCAGCGCAACGGCGCCCGCACACTCCTTACCGACCGCGTACCAGCCCCCTATTGCCTGCCACCGGTCAACCTCTTTGATTGGACGATCATCCTCGCACCCCGTGGGCAACCCGATGCGCCCGGGCAGAATGCCGACGTCAGCATCCGCGTGGTCGATGTCCCGCCTGCACCGGGATCACCATCCTCCGATTACGTACCGTTCTCAACCGACGGCCGCCCGTGGCTCGGCCTCGCCAGGATGAGCTGGGCCAACAAGCCGTTTGCCGGCCGGGCACGTAAGCCTTTGCTGACCAATAGCGCGGAGGCACCGGCCGATGCGCCTTAGCTGCCACGCCCACTGCCTGCGCGATCGGCCGTTGCGAGAGGCCCTGCCGTCCATCCGTGAAATCGGCTACGAGGCCGTCGAGGTCGACTGGCCTCGAGTACAACGCGAGTTCTCCGCGACGACCGCATGCGCGGAAATGCTGAAAGCTGTTCTCGAAGAGAACGACCTTCGCCTCTCTTCGATGTCAGTCTCACCCGTCGATGCGATCGACGAGATGGAGATCGAACCCCTGCTGGCGGGGCTGACGGCTCAGATCGCCGCGACAACGACTCTGCGTCCTCCGGCGGTGATCGTCCGGGCAGGCGACCGCCGACAGCAGCCGTTCGAAATGCTCACCAGATCGTTGCGCCTGCTGCTCGACAGGGTCAGCGGCGCCGGTATGGCCCTGCAGGTCGGCAACGCACTCGACAGCACCCTCGAACAGATCGAGGACTTCCGACAACTCTTCATGGAAATGGACCATCCGGGATTACGATTGGCCCTCGACGCGGGACAATTCCACTGCGCCGCCGTCAACCCGTGCAACGTCATCGGCGAGTTCGCCCATCGGCTGGGTCTCCTGCGAATGAATGATCGCATCGGACGAAGAATCGTACCGCTGGGCCAGGGAGAGATGAACGTGCGAGCAATCATCGAAAAAGCCCGCCGTAGCGGTTACGATGGCTGGCTGGTGATCCACGCGGCGTTGCCCAACCCAAGAGAGGGGCTGCAATACCTGGCGGACGCCCGTGCATACCTGCAGGCGCTGTTGTCGGATGCCCCGTGAGAGTCGAACATGAAAGGTTCCGTGCCGACCGAATTGCAGGCCATCGCCGACAAGATCCGCGCCGGCCAACGTCTGGAGCCGCAAGAGGGCCTGCTGCTGTATGAATCCGCCGACATCCACACCCTCGGCGAATGGGCCAACCTCGTTCGCGAGCGGCTTCATGGACGCCGCACATACTACAACATCAACCGGCATATCAACTACACAAACTACTGTGTATTACGATGTCGTTTCTGTTCCTTCTATCGCCCTTGGCCGGAAAGAAGGTCTCAGGATGGTTCTCCGGCAACCCGCGGTTCGCTCGAACAGGGAAATTGCATCCCTTCTGACGCCCCCGGCTACGAACTCTCCAACGACCAGATCGTCGAAATGGCCCGCGCGGCCGCGGATCGCGGGGCCACCGAAGTGCATATCGTCGGCGGGCTCCACCCGCACTGGCCGCTTGAGCATTATGTCGACATGTGCCGGCGAATTCGCCAAGCCTGCCCGCAGTTGCATATCAAGGCCTTTACGGCAGTGGAGATCGTTCACTTCTCGCGAATCAGCCGGCCACGACGCTCAATCCGCGAAGTGTTGGAGGCGCTTCGCGACGCCGGACTCGGCAGCCTGCCGGGCGGCGGAGCCGAGATCTTCGACCAGCGCGTACACGATGAGACGTTCAAAAGCAAGATCGGTGAGCAGGACTGGTTCGACGTTCACCGCACCGCTCATGAGATGGGCATTTTCAGCAATGCCACCATGCTCTACGGCCACGTTGAAACGCCCGCCGAGCGAATCGCACACCTGGTCAAGCTCCGCCGGCACCAGGATGCCTCGCTGGCCGCACGCCCGGCACATTTCAACTGCGTCGTGCCGCTCTCATTCATCCCCGCCGGCAGCCAACTGGCCCACCTGCCCGAACCCACCGGCTTGACCGACCTCCGGACGCTGGCAATCACCCGGCTGATGCTCGACAACTTCCCGCACGTCAAAGCCTTCTGGGTTATGACCTCGACCAGACTTGCCCAGGTCAGCCTCAACTGGGGCGTCGATGACATCGACGGGACCGTGGTCCATTACGAGATCACCCATCGCCACGGCGGCCAAAGCCGGCGCCAGGAAATGACCGCCGACGACCTCAAACGATTGATCATCGAGGCCGGCGGCATCCCCATCGAACGCGATACGCTGTACCGCGAAGTCATTCGCACAACGGACGGCTGGACCATCCGGAATCCGGCTTGAATCGCACCCTTCGGCGTTCACCACCGGGCTGTCGGATGGCTTGGAGCGCAACGACTCGCGCGATGATCCGCTTGACACTCCCTGGGCCGCCCCTCCTGCCGGTCGTGCCCATCGGCAACTCACAAAACAAACGAGGGCCACTCCCCCCTGAGCAGCCCTCAGAATGAATTCGGCAACCGTCTGCGGATTGACAACGACAAAACCGAGTGCAAAAAGTGGGGCTGACCGGCCCTTCCTCTGCGCCAAGCCCGGCAGCCCCACACTCCTCCCTCCGCCATTCCCGCAACCTTCCACTGACGAACTCGTCAGCAAACGGCCGACTGCGATGTCCGCCGCCCACGCGTCATCCCAGCCTCACGTTCTTTCCCCACACGGAAAGCGATACGGCCTTCTCACCTTGTCCGACGATCCGCCTCCGCAAGGTCGACCTCCGTCTGCCTCTCGCCTGCCCGGCGGCGGCTTCTCTCCTTCTCCGCCCTGATCGCCATCGCCAGTCGCCGCAGGCAAGCATCGATCTGCGCCGCCGGCCCGCCGTTGCATCGAGCGATCTCCAAAGCCTCCTGGGCCTCGCTCAACCTGCCGAGGTTGTAATAGCAGAGCCCCAGCGCAAACCAGGCTTTACCCGCCTCAGGATCCCTTTGGATCGCAACATACAGCAGCTCCACGGCTTCCTGATACTTCTTGCTCCGCATCAGGGCCGTCGCCAACTGCGTCCATTCCATCACGTCCTGGGCCGTTACGTCTCCCCGGATCTCACGAACGGTCAATCGCTCGTCGGCTTTTGTCTCGTTTTCCAACCAACACCCCCTTCGGCTCAGCAAAGAAGCGTCGTGCCTCGGCACTTCCATGAGGGTGTCGTGCTCCATCACGCAGCGGGCCTTTCACTTCATCATGCCGCGACGTCTCCGTCGCCCCCCGGCAACATATCCGAAACCCCGGGCAAACTGGCACGGCCTGCCCCTGACCGGGGCTCCGAGCCCCACGAGCCGTAAACCCCGCTTCGCGTCAACCGCCGTCAACTGCCCGGTCGAATACCCTTATAACTCGCTCTCTCTACAGTTCGTGACATTCTGATATGCTTGCCACGAATATGTATCCTTCTACATAAGATTATCCGGGGCGGTTGTGGGAAGGCAAGATCTGAAACGAAAAAAATAGATCGAATTAATCTTCTATTCACATCCCTTTGGGGGGTATTCTCCCGACCTTAGCGACATCGCCGTCCGTCTTTGCCGCTGAATGAGCCTGAATCAGCGCAAACCTGAGACGCCTGCCCGCCGAAAGCCGTTTGGCCGGTACGGTACGACCCCCGGCGATCACTTCAACGGGCAACTGACGGCCGATAAACATCCTGTCTGCCCCGCCACGTTCCGTTTACATAACACGCGTTACCTTTTCGGAACGGTCATACATGCACGAAAGGCCCGTTTCTCGACGTGACTCGAATCCGATCACAACGTGGTGGCTGCTCGTCCCGCTTACCTGCCGGTTGAAAGGACCTGCGGCTCGCGGACCTTGATGATGCCGGTTCGCTGATCCCACTGGAACTGCTCGACCTGCGAAAAGATCGGCCGCCCTGTCCGTTCGTCGAGATAACGCATCCGGGCTGGAAACTCGGGCGATCCGATCACCCGCCCAATCTGAGAGGCGCCATCGAAACTCACCTCAACGCCCTCGACGAAGCGACCACTCTCCTCCAGGCGAACCTGGCGGCCCAGTGCCCGGAAACCCTTCAGACGCGTCGCTCGCGAAAGCGGGGCGGGTTCTCCCGCCGCGGTCTTCGCGTCGCGCTCAAACTCAACCGTGAAGCGATCACAGCTCAGGCTGGCTTCGCGCCCCGGATACTCCTTGAGACGTGCCGGGGTAACGGCAATCGCCGCCGCCACTCGATCCAGCTCGATGAGTTTCGATCCCGAGAGGTGCCGCATCTCGACGCCGCTGTCAAAGATCGCGGTGTTTCGGTTGTTCAGGAATGACATCGAGTTGACCCACGTGAATAACGTCTGGCTCGGGCCGAGCCCCTCGAGCGAAGCCACAGAGGCGCTGTCCATAAGCGAACCCCCGGCTTCGGGACGCTGACCCGCTCGCCGGCCTTTCCGCAACCGGTAATCCTCGACCAACAAGTGTCCGCTTCCCTCAACCCTCATTTCCTTTTCATCCAGACGGATGATCACACGAGGCCCTTTGACCAGAACCCGGCTGGCAAGGCGCGTTGGTTTGTCGGCCGGCCGTGTCACAGGCTTGAAGACATCAGCCGGCAGGATCCGCTCCAGTGATTCGTTCCAGGCAATGAGCCACTGATCGATGACCGTCTCGCGACCGGTCCCTTCCTGCCTTACCTTACCCTCGATCGCCGCGTTGCCGACGGCATCCAGCAACTTCAGCCGCTTGCGGAGCTGCCGACCGGCCCGCGCGTCAGAGGGCTGCCTGGCCGGCGGGCCGACCCTACTGGCGAGCATCCCGAAGATCCACCGACCACTTGTCCGGGCCGGTTCACTGACCGCCGCCGGGTGAACCACATCTTCGAACTCCAGCCTCATCTCGTCATCACAGTCAAGAATAACGGTCTCAGAAACGGCCCGGACTTTGCCCACAATCCGGCCGGTGTTGCGGTCCCCGGCCAGCGACATATGCTTGTCCCATGACAGCACCACGGGAATCGGCTTGTCCACCGCCCGGCCGTCAAGATCCTGCCGGGTCATGAAACGCAGTGTACCGGCGCCGGGTACTTCGGCCGACTGGGTTTCCGCGTCCACCTCGATCCGCGGGCCGCGAATGAAGAAACCACCGAGCACCACCCGCGCCGGGCGATCCGCGCTGCCCGTGATGAGCGCTTTGCGGATCTCCTCGCGGCCTAGCCCAAGCTCACAATCAATCGAGTCCGCCGCCAAATCGAGTTCCTGCTTCAGGTCGAGGACCGTCACGCCCCCTCCAGCTCGCAAACGGCGTGCAATTGTCTTGCTGCGAACCCGCAAGCTGTTGCGAAGCCGCTGCTCATGCTTCTTCCACTCTTCCGACCCTTCCACGATACCCTGTTCCTTGGCCCGTGCTCGGGCCTCGGCTTCCTTGCGGGCAATCTCGTCCGCTGAAAGCGAGAAGGTCACCGACTCCATATCGAGCAGCAAGCCGTCCTGGGCAGAGATCTCCCGGAGCACCACATCCCGCACCGACCTGGGCCCCCACCTTGCCGCCCGGCCCGCCCGGCGGGCAACCACGGAACCGATGGCCCGCGCCTGCCTCGGAAAAGACTTGCCGGCCTCAGCCATACCGAATTCGACTTCGAGGTGCTCGCACTCGACCGTATCCACCGTCTCGTCCTGGTTGACAACGGTCATCACCACATGACCGATCGCGTTCATCCGTTCGACCACCATGCTGCTCGTCGGATCGCTCGAAGCCCCGTTCTTGCGCGGCGCGCCGCAAACAACGTCTATCCTGTCCGCCCGAATCGAGCCGCGGTCATCGGAGAAAACCGCTTGACCGCTCAGAACCGCATGCTTGAGATAGGCACCCTGAGGTATCGGCGACACGTTCACCGTTGCCGGCGCGCTGGCCGCGGCCTGCTCATCCATGGCGAACTCGAGGTCTACCGAGCCCTCCCAGGCAATCTCGACGTTTCGAAAATCGCTCGTCTCCAACCGCCCGCCAACAACCGCAGCCGGCCCAGGCCCCGCCTCACTTCGATCCGTGAACCGACCGGGACCATCCACACGCGCCGTGCGCTTCCTCAGGTCCGCCGATACCGTTCCATGAGCCACCAGATGCCGCCCTTCGCTTGGCTCCAGCGCCACCGGCTTGTCCTTCGATCCGCGCAGCCAGACTCTCTGTGTCTCGTCATGGTATTCCAGCTCGGGGAATTCACCCGAGCCGCCATCCCGACTGTGGAACTGCACCGCCGGTCCGCGAATGATCAACTGCATCCGGTTGACCGCCGAAGAAGCCTCCGCATCACCCGTCACCGGGATGACTTCCAGAGGCCCCGTCCACGTAAGCTCGATCGCCTCACCTGCCTGCGCCAGGGCCGGCGCCGAGGCTGGTGCGGTCGCGGGCGTCTCGCCCGTAGGTCGACTGGCCTGGCCCCCTACGCCACCGCGCTGTGACTGGTTGAAGTCAAGAAGAAGCTGCAGAGAGTCCGCATTCGTCAGATCGCCGATACGCCGGCCATGCTCCTTCTGCACCGCCGCCACATGATCGTGAAACACCAGCCGATACGTTTCGACCCGTGGTCCGGCGGTACGTTCGCGCCGATCCCCCAACTCAATATACGGCAACCCGCCGGGCTTCGCCGGCGGCATAATCCGGGCGATCGCCGGGGCGGATGCGGCCCGAGTCGCCGGTTCGCTCCGTTTCTCCAAGCCCGCATCGCGCGCCGCGGAAGCCCTCTCCGGCCGTGGTTCCTTCGATCTCAGCGACGACGTGCCCGCAAGGTCAGAGCTGCGAAGCACCGCCCGCCGCCCTTCCGCAATCGTCAATTGCTGGATCCGCCTGTCGCGTTCGTTCCAACTGATCTTCAGGCCCTTGCCCTCGATGTCGCCCAGCGCGCTCTGGAGCACAATCGGCCCGTCGCTTTCCAGCAGGCTTAGATCCAGATCGAATTGCACCCGGTCAAGCCAAAGCTTCACAACCGACTCCGCATGTTGATCCAGGTCGGCCCGATCAGGGTGCTGCTCACGCCACGCCTCATCCGTCAGATCAATGAACAGGCGAACATTGCCCTGCAACCGTCCACGCTTGGCTACCGGATTGTTGTCCTTGCCCTGCAACACGGTTATGCGCCCGTCGTCAGCCCAGATGTAAACCAACTGGCCGCCCGGCAGTGCCAGCCGCACCGTCGCCTCGAGAAGATCAAATTCGCTGTCGCTGATCGGGCTCCAGTGCGTCGCCCGAAAGACAATCCTCGCTTTGCCCTGCTTGTCATAAACACGCAGCTGCGGGGCATCGCCGGCGGTGATCCAGTTCGGACCGATAGGGATGGCCGGCTCCCCAGCCCCGTCCGGCTGCGTCGCAGTCCGTGGAACCGGACGAGGCAACCGGACCAATTCGCGGGGTGCCACAACCGGGACAACCTCACCCTGCCATTGATAAATGACATAGGCGACGGCAATGACCGCCATGCTTGCCACCACGAGCATGAATTTCTTGAACACTGCGGTTCTCCGGGCCGACACCTCGGCCTCCTCAGCGGTCCGCCCCAATCGCCTTGAACGCCGCGTACCACTGACCGTCACGCTTGAGCAGATGCTCGATCGCCTCCCGCACCGCCCCCTGTCCGCCGCTCCGCGAGGTCACATACGCGGCAATCTCTTTGACTTCCTCAACGGCGTTCGCCACGGCAATCGGGTATCCCACCCGCCGCATGACCGCCACATCCAACAGATCATCCCCCGCATACGCCGTTTCCTCCAGGGATACGCCCGCTCGCGACACCAGCCGCTCCAGTCCCGGCACCTTGTCCTCCGCTCCCTGCTCGATCAACTCAATGCCCAGCATCCGCGCCCGGGCCTCCACCCCAGGCGAACGCTTCGAAGTCAGAATCGCAACCCGCCGACCGACCGACCGCCAGAGACTCACACCCAATCCGTCCTGGATGTGAAAGCCGCGACTCTGGCGACCATCATCATCAATGAAAATCGTTCCGTCCGTCAGAACACCATCAACATCCAGAACCAGAAGACGGATCTCGTTGCTCGCCACGACTGATACTCACGGGCCCTTGACCGACCCCCGTCAGTCGGTCAACAGCAGGCAGGCGGACAAGTGCTCGACGCCGGGCTCACCGCCGATGCGCGACCTGGATAGTATCCTCCCCGACAAGCGGAAGTTCAAGCCGGGGACCACTGCCCGTCAAGCGTAAGGCTGGAGGAGCGATCGGCGAAGAGCCGGGATCGCCCGCGGGGCGACGCTCACAGTCCGGATGCCGATTTCCCGTAATCTCGACAGGTACCGTGGATCGCCGGCAAGTTCGCCGCACACCGACAACGGCCGTCCGGTCTGTTCGGCCGCTTCGACAATCCCCCGGATCAGCGACCAGAACACCGGCCGGTCAGGCGAGCAGTCATACGCGACCCGTTCGTTGTTACGATCCGCGGCAAACAGGTACTGGATCAGGTCGTTGGTGCCGATGCTTCCGAAATCCGCCGCCTCAAGCACCTCCCGGGCTTGCAGGCAGGCCGCGGGCACCTCGAACATCACGCCATGAAAGATGGGGCCGGCGGAAATGTCGGCAATCGCCTCCACGAACAGCCGTCGCAACCTCGCGAACTGCTCGACCTCGACAATCATCGGGTAAATCACGTGCACAGGCCCGTGAACCGACGCCCTGGCCAGAGCCCGAGCCTGCGGCCCCAGCAGATCCGGCCTGCCGAGCAACAGACGACTGCCGCGGAAACCCAGATACGGATTGTCCTCCTTCGGAAGGTCGAAGAACGGGGCCTCCTTGTCGCCTCCTATATCCAGCAATCGGAAGTACACGGGCCGGCCGGCCATGGCCCGCACGACCGAGGCGTAGCGGGCTGCCTGTTCCTCTTCGTCAAGCAGGCGCTCGGCGGCGAGAAATTCGAACTCCGTGCGGTACAGACCGATGCCCTCGGCCTGCATGCTGAGAGCATCGACCACCTCGTCGGCCCGGCTGATATTGGCCATGACCGTTATTCCCTGAACGGGAGCGACCGGCTGAGGCGGAACCGGCCGGCTGTTCTGCACACAATGGCGCCGGGCCAGCGTCTGCTCGTCCGGCCAGATGATCACTTCACCGGTGTTTCCATCAAGCAACAGCTCGGTACCGCAAGTCAGCAGCTCGCGCGCGCCTTTGATTCCGCTGACCGCCGGGATACCCAGCGCCCGCGCCAGGATCGCCGCATGTGAAGTCGGACCTCCTCGCTCGCTCACGAAGCCCATGATGTGCTCGGCGTCCAATTCGACGGTCAGGCTGGGCGTCAGTTCGTCGGCCACGATGATCCGGTTGGTGCCTCGCTGGCAGTGTTCTTGCGTCCAGCAGCGCAGCGACGAACCCATGTTGCCCAGGGTGTCAAGCAGCCGGCGACGAATCTCGCCGATGTCGGTGGCCCGCTCCCGCAGGTAAGGATCGTCCAACTCGCGCAGGCGGGTTTCATACGAATCGAGCACGCGCGCGACCGCCGCCTCGGCATTCAGTCGATGGTTCGCGATCATCGCCTCGATTTCTCGCGACAGACCCGCATCGGACAGAATCGTCCGCTGGACATCAAAGATGGCTGCTTCGGGTGCACCGATCCGCTCGGCCACGCGGGCGGAGAGATCACGCAACCCCCGATCCGCCAGTTCGATCGCCTTGCGCAGGCGGGCTTGCTCGTACCGAACGCCGTCCGCGGCAATTCGGTAGACCTTCAGGCCTTCATGCCGGCGGTCGTTGAACAAACACACCTGCGAAAGCGCCAACCCCGGACTGATCGGAAGACCGACAAAACGAGTCTCTGAATTGGCCTTAACCTGTCCCATCCGACGCCACCGTCCCGCAGCAACGCCTTGCGGAGGCGGCGGTGTCGCGGGGATCCGATCACCGCTACAGATGACCCGCCGGCGAGCGCAAGGATTCGTGCGCAGGGTAGATTGGACGGCCCATAAACTTGGTATAGGTCCGACCACGGCCGAAAGCCATAGAGGGCTGTGAAAAATGCTCTTGTATGCCGCGAGACCGTGCGGTTTCAAAACGAGCCGATGAATGCACTCGCGGCAATCCGCGCCCGTTGACAGATGGAGCGCCCCAAAACGCGGCTTCCCCACGGTTCGATTTCGACCGCGTTCAACCGAAGCGGAACCTCACCAGGCAGCCCCCCGACAGACTGCCGGGCTCACCAGTTCTCGGCCAGAACCTCAAAATGGGCCCGGGGGTGCGCACACGCCGGGCAAACGGCCGGCGCCTCCTCGCCCTCGTGAATGTACCCGCAGTTCCGACACCGCCAGACGACCTTCTTGCTCTTCTTGAAGACCGTACCCGCCTCAACGTTGGCCAGCAGCCCTCGATAGCGCTTTTCGTGCTGCTTCTCGGCAACCGCGATGGCCTCAAACACCTTCGCCACGGCTTCAAAACCCTCCTCCCGCGCGGTCTTGGCGAAATCGGGATACATGCTGCCCCATTCATAAAGCTCACCTTCGGCGGCCTGCTTCAGGTTCTCGGCCGTGGTACCGATCACCCCTGCGGGAAAACATGCCCTGACTTCGGCCTCGCCGCCTTCAAGAAACCTGAAGAAACGCTTCGCATGTTCTCGCTCCTGGTCCGCCGTCTCGGAAAAGATGTCCGCAATCTGCACGTAACCTTCCTCACGGGCTTTGGTCGCCGCGTAGGTGTAACGGTTGCGAGCCTGAGACTCGCCAGCGAAAGCAGTCAAAATGTTCTTCTCGGTTTGCGTGCCTTTCAAACTGGGCATTGTACCGCTCCTCTCGTCTGCACCTTGTTCTTGCCAATCATGATGGCCGCCGATTAGCCCGGGCGACGCCGCGGGATTGTAACGCAAACTGACCTCGTGTTGAAGGCGCGCCGGACGGCGACCCGAACCTCAGTCTCTTCCCTCGTAACTGGCGCGCATTCTGCGCGCACGCTTCTGAAGCACGGAGCCCCCTGGTTGCGGTCCGCCTTAAGACCGGGCTCAGGCAAGCACGCGCCGCAAGACCGGCTCATTCAGAAGCGCACGGACAGCTAATGTCCCGCTGGTGGGACGCCCGCCCAAAACAAGAGGGCCGGTAACGAAAGCAAAGGCTTCGCGCAACGTCTCCTATTCCGCGCGCACCAACTCGCAATCGTCATAGGTGACGTGGCCCTGGTCGTATGGGCATGCGATCACCGTGTCGAGGATGAACCGCACGGTCCTGGTTCTCTTGTCGGTGGTGAAGGTAAACGACACCTTCTGGAAATCGCCTGCTTTTCGAACCGCCTGTTTCGGGTGGCTGGTCACCTTGCCCTTCTTGTCGATTTCCTGAATGATCAGTCCGGCCGAATCGCCGGCGTCTTTGCCGAACCCCTCGCCGTGCAGGTCGTCGGTGCGAACCCACACGGAGGCCGTGTACTTGCGCTCCGCGACAACGCTGACGTCCTGATAGACCACCGTGTGGCCGTGACCGTCGGTGTGTGTCCGCAGGGCCTCCTTCCCCGAATGGAACTTCGGCAGTCCCCACTCTGGGTGAATGCTGTATGCCGACTCGGGATAAATGTACGACACCGTCGGTCCGGCAAAGACGTAGCTCCATCCGTGGCCGCCGCCGCTCTTGCCCAGGCTGCCGAGATCCCCTACGGCACCTTCCTCGAAGCCCCCGTTGAGCAGAAGACCACCGGTCCGGTCGGCCGGCGCCGGCTGTGACGCCGGCGGCAACGATACCGGTTCAGCCCCCCTGCCCCCGTCGCCCGGACCGACTTGAATCGCCTGCACGATCGCCTCGCCGCCATGGTCGTTGCGCAGGCGGATAGAAATGACGCCGTTTCTCGGCTGGATATCGTTGAAGACCAGGTCCACGGCATGATTGATGCCCGCAGGCTGGACAAACGGCTGGCTGCTGGGGTATGCGAGTGTTCTCGCCGCGGCATCTCGGCCGGCCGTCGCGGCAATGTCCAAATCTGCGACCCTCTGCTCCCCGTTGATCAGAATGGTGACCGCCCGAAGCTTTGGATCAATCCGCCGCGTTTCGCAGAACTTGAGGCAGGCATGATACGTGCCCGGTCCGACGGTAAAATCCGCCCAGAAATCCTTGCCGTGCGCGCCGTAGCGATACAACTCCGGATCGTTCGTGCCGTCGATCTGGATCTGCCTGCGCTCCGTCCACCATGCGGCCTTGACCGAATCGACGCCGTCGCCGGACCGAATGACGAACTCCGTCGCCGGCCGCCAGGCGTTCCCGGCCGAGTCGATGTAGTCCTCACGACCGGTGTAGCCAAAGACCCACCGCTGGGCGTCGGTCGGCCCGCCGCCTTCGCCGAAGACGTTGTCAGCCTTGGCCGCGGAGTACTGAACTTCGAGCGGCGCCACCATGGTCCCGCCGGAGCGCGGATTGCCCTTTCCACGAAGAACGATCCTGATCGTGTGGTCGCCATTCGACAAGCCCGAACGATGATAGAGAACACCCCGTCTGGGCTGGGGACACCAGCAGTCCAGATCGACAAGTTGTTTCTCATCGTCCAGGTAGATATCCGCAAGACCGCCATCTGGGCCCGCCATTCCGATGAGTCGAACCTGATTGCCTTTGAAACTGCACGTGGCCGTGGCTCCCGCTGCGGATGAGTAGCGATCGATCCGGATAGTGCGTTGCAGCGCCGTGTCGACGCCTTCGGCTCTGGTCCAGTCGCCCGTGTAGGAGAACGACTCGTGGCCGATCGTCTCCTGCGGATCGTCCCCTTTGATCACGATTCGCGTGGCGCCATCATGGCGAACGTTGACCAGATAGTCACCGTCACACAGTTCCTTCACCCCAAAAGCGATGCCGCGTGACGTGTCGCCTTCCTTCACGGGTTTGTCGTCCGCCTCGATGCGCGTGGGGCGAAAGGAGAGACGGAGCACGTCAACGGTGTTGAGAGGTGCATCGTGCGTCGTGTAGGCGATCCAGCCGTCGGAGTAACTCACATCAGTAACCACCGAGGTGCTTCGCACGATATGATTCTCCCTCGCCGGTGCGAAGATCTCCGGCATCCACGCGATCACCGCCAGGCAGTGCTTCAGTGCCATCGGGTGGGCGATCTTGAACCAGTCGCCGGCAACGATCTGCCCGCCGTCGATGTTGTCCTCGACCACGCCGGTCTCATGGACGTCATACGTCGCGAGGATGATCTTTCGCCGGGCGATCTCGCGGGCCCACTCGCTGTCGGCCAGCACGCCGTACTGAGCCCACACGTTGGCCAGCTCCATCGGCCCGTACCACAGCGACCGCCCGCAACACCCAGACGACTCGGGATATGCCCACGCTCCGCTGAACACGTCGCCGCTGGAACCCGGTGCCACGGACGTGCGGTTGAGAAACAACGACATGATGTTGCGCGCGTCGTTGCGCCAGTTGGGGAATTCGTCCGGATGGTTCATCAGATAGCGAACAGCGAACTCGGTGACGTTCTCCACCTGCACGTTGCAGGGCCAGTCCCAGTAGTTGCGCCCCCAGACGTCGCCGCCCGTCCAGTCGGGCAGCAGCACGTCGCGCAGGTAAGCCGCACCGGCATTGCGGGCCTCCACGATCGCATTGTCTTTGCCGGTGTAACCCGCGCGGATCAACTCATCGAAGAAATCGAGAATGAACACGATGCCGCCGGTGGCGATATCCTCCCAGGGCGCATCCTCGGCGTTGGCGTAACGGCCCCACGGCGGCACGCCCGGGCGACGGTCGCGTTTCTCGGCCAGCAGATCGCCCCAGTGCTTGGCCGCATCGAGCCATCGCTGGTTGCCGGTCATCTGCGCCGCTCGGATCAACGGCGCTCCGACCTCAGCCACGATATCCAGTTGAATGAAGCCGTGTGGATCGGCCTGACCGTAAGGTTTGCCCTTCGTCGGCACGCTCACCAGGAAGCGAGGCCACGGATGGTCATCCGGCGTCAGGCAGTAATCGAGCAAGTAATCCGCCTGCAGCGCGATGTGGGCGATCGCCGCCGGGTCTCCGCTGTAACGGTAGTAGTCGATCAGCCCGCTGAGAACATACGCCGCCCGCTGCCCCAGATCACCGTTGGCCCAGTCGCTGATCGGCGGAATTGTGATTGTGCCGTCGGGCGCGATCTTCCACGCCCCGCTGCAGATGTACTCGGGCACCTGAACGGGGGCCTTGCCGGGTTCCGTCCATGGGTAGCGCTTGAGCGTCTCGGCCGCGATCCGCACACGCAAATCCAACTGGCCGTTCTGACCCTGGTACCAGGGCGCGATCACTCCGTGACGGTCTTCAACCGTCTCATGAGCGTAATACCGTTTCTGAACCGTGGCGCCCCCGCACACACCCACCGCGGCCAGCACCGTCAGCACGCCAAGCATCATTCCCAGACGTTGCATGTTGTTCTCCTCGTTATGTCGGGACCGCACCCACCTGCCGCCCCTCGGATATAACCCATCTCACCCCGTTCGTGAAGAACCGCCCGCAGGTCCCGTACCAGTCCTTGTCAAACCCCTTTCTCACCGGAACGCTCGTCATGAAACGTGCCGCTCACACAGCCGACCACAATCTCTTCCGCGGCGCCCGGTGCGCGTTTTGCGCGCATGTTTCTGGATGGCATTGCGCCTGCGTTGCGGCACGCAAAAAGGCGGTCCGCCTTGGGATGGAAACCCTCCCAAACCCGTCTTACAATCGCCTTGGACCCCTGCGGTCTCTACGCAGGTTTCTAAATCACGACACGCTTTGGCCACGGTCCGTGACAAAAACGGGCCGCCCGGGAATCCACTCCCAACCCTGGGACGTGCGAGCCGAGGCGCCGGAAGATGATGCTACCAGGACAAACGCAACTGCGACCACCACGTCTGACCGGAGACCTGCAATGAAGAAAACCCGACCTGTCGGCGCCGCCGTCTCTGCATCTCTGCTGCTGGCTTGCTCCACCCTTGCCCAGATTCCAGCCTCCCAACCCGTTTCCGAAGGTCTTGCCCAGGAGCAAAGATCCCCAGCCCCCTTTGATGTCCTGCACAACAAACGCCTCACCGGCGACTGCTGGGGTCTACGCAACTGGCTTGAAAGCAAGGGGATCGATTTCTCGCTCTCCATGACCGCCATCTACCAACACAATGCCCGCGGCGGCCGGGACACTCACAACGGCCATGACATATCCGGCAGCGTCGATGCCCAGCTCACCCTCCACTTCGAGCAGATGGGCCTCTGGAAAGGCGCCATTCTCTACGTGCTGGCCGAAAGCAGTTGGAACAACGATATCGGCATCGACAAGGTCGGCAATCTCTTCAAAGTCAACGCCGATGCCTACCTCGGCGATTACGCCCTGCAGGTAAGCGAATTATGGTTTCAGCAGTCCCTCCTGGACGACAAGGTCCGCGTTAAGGTCGGCAAGATGGATCTGATGATCGACTTCGATCTCAACGCCGTCGCCAACGATGAAAAGACCCAGTTTCTCAACCCCGCGCTGGTCAACATGGGCAACATCCCCTTCCCCGACTACGCTCAGGGCATCATGACCGCCATCCAACCCTTCGACTGGTTCTACCTCCGCGCCGCCATCGCCGACGCTCAAGCCAATGGCCGACACACCGGCTTCGACACCTTTTACCACGACGAGTGTCATACTTTCTCCATCCTTGAACTCGGCCTCCTCCCCGTCTGGAAAACCCTCCGGGGCAAGCTGCCGGGAGCCTATCGCCTGATGCTCTGGTACAAACCCGAGCCAAAGCCGCTGCTCATCAATACCACGGACGTTCTCCGCCACAAGACCGACGACGTCGGCTTCGCCTTCAACATGGACCAGATGCTGTGGAAAGAGGACCCCAACGGCGACGACGACGCGCAGGGAATTCGCATGTTCTTCCGATATGGATACGCCCACGACGATGTCCATCTCATCGAGCACTTCTGGAGCATCGGCGCTCAATACCAGGGCATCTTCCCGAACCGCGACGATGATGTCCTCGGCCTGGGTTTCGTCCAAGGAATCATCGGCAATCGTTCCTCAAACGCCGGCCTCGGCGATCGCGAATCTGTCTATGAGATCTACTACAACATCGCCCTGCTGCCGTGGCTCAGCCTGACACCCGATTTCCAGTGGATTCACCAACCCGGCGGCACGCACGCCGTTCCCGACTCCTTGGTCGTCGGCCTTCGTATGCAAATGAGTCTCTGACCTCACCGCCCCGCGGCTCCTTCCTCTCGTTTCACCATCCGCCGGCACGCCAGGGTGGCGGCGCGCTGGAAGAATTATGTGCGGCTTGCCAGTTGAAGACTCTCTTTGGAGTACCAAAGAGTCTCGGGCTCTGCCGCCTGCGATCCCTTGCCTCTCGCCGCCAGGAGGAATCGTTGGCTGGCGGAGCTGGTCCATTGCACCCCCTCACGTACCCTTCACCAACATCTCTCAGGCAGCCTTGTTCTACGTGTAACCACTCCCGGTCCAGCAGACCTCTCCGAGCACCGTTCCACGTGGAACACGCCCGGCCTCAGGTCGCCCAATGGTTCCACGTGAAACGAACCCAATCGAATGCATCCCCCCGAAACCCACCACAACCACTTGCGTCGTCCTGGCCAAACAAATACCATGTCCCGCGCGCGTAGATCTTTAATCTCAATTACGGGCCATGATCCGCAGCCCACCGGAGGCACTTATGACAAAAAACCCGCCCAAACGCCTGGGCCGAGGCCTCAGCTCGCTGATGTCCTTTGCCACCCCATTCGAACCCCCCGCCCAGCTCGAAAACGCCGCTAACGAGCCCCGCGATGAAAAACCCAGACCTCCTGCGGTAACCATCAGCGTTGGAACAATACGACCCAACCCCTTCCAGCCCAGGAAAGAGATCTCTCCCAATGAACTCAAGAGCCTTGCGGCCTCTATCTCCTCCAATGGCATCATCCAGCCCGTCATCGTCCGCACAAAAGACGGAAACGTATATGAACTCATCGCCGGAGAACGCCGCTGGCGGGCCGCCCAGATGGCCGGTCTTTCCGAAATCCCCGCCATCGTCCGCGAGGCCAGCGACCAAGACATGCTCGAAATAGCCCTCACGGAAAACATCTTCCGCGAGGATCTTAATCCCATTGACCGAGCCACTGCATACAAGAAATACTGCGACGAATTCTCCCTAACCCCCGAGCAGGTTGCATCAAAACTCGGCGAAGACCGCTCCACCGTCACCAACTACATTCGCCTGCTTGATCTTCCCCAGGAAGTCAAGGATTGGGTCACATCCGGGCAATTGTCCATGGGTCACGCCCGCTGCCTCTTGGCGATACGATCTCCTTCCGACTTGGTCAACACCGCCAGACAAGCCATAAACCTTGGCCTCTCCGTCCGAGCGCTTGAAAAGCTCGTTCGCGACCGCGTCAACGCCCGTGAGGCGGCCGCCAAACCAATCCGAGACAACACCGCAAAGCGACCCCAGATAAGGGCCCTCGAAGAAGCCTTCACCCGACAACTCGGAACCAAGGTGGAAATCGATGAGTCGAAACGAAAGGGCGCCGGTAAGCTCATCATCCATTACTACAGCCTCGAAGATTTCGACCGCTTGGCCGAACGGCTCGGCGTCCAGGCTGAGATCTAAAAAGAGTATTTTGATTCCAACCAGCGTCCCGCCCTGGCGGCCCCCTTTACATGTCAGCTTGTGCCGCTGATACGGCTCTGCTATGCTGGCGCCCCGTCGCTAAACAAACCCAACGCCTGCGGGAACCGGTCATGAGCACCCAACCATATCTCCTTACTCACGCAGCAGTTACGTTCTCCGTGCTTCTTCTCTCTTACCGCGCGTCACCGGCAGGAACCGTGAAGGGCCGCATCCTCGATGCCGACACCGGCAAGGGGATCCCCCGGACCGTCGTTCGAGCTCTCGCACACGGACGCAGCGTGGCCATCGCCGCGCAAAGCGAGGGCGACGGATCCTACACGCTGGCCGATCTGCCACCGGGTCGCTATGCCATTTGCCTGCCACCGGGCGAGACATACCAGCCCGTTTCTGTTCCTGACCTTGATGTGCCCGCTGATCAGCCGGCAGTGCTCAATCTCAAGGTCACCAGATCACTCCTCATCGATGGCGACTCCTGGGTCCAGCCTTATCCTTCGTTCGCCCAGTCATTTGTCGCCACAGGCCTGGGTATCACGGCGGTCGCCGTCAAAGGTTTCGGGCCCGGCCGTCGCGTGACCGTCCAAGTGGTCGACGGCGAAGGACCAACGGGCCCGCACGTCGGACCGCCGCGGATCACGGCACCGGTCGGGGGCGAATCCACCGAGCCCGTTAACTGGTCCGGTGGCGAGGTGCCCACGCGACCTGGCCAGGTTCTCACTTTCTTGATGACCGCACCGGCCGGCGAGAAATGGGTTCCAGGGTTGGCCGGCCGCGGGGATGTCTATGCCGGAGGCTCGGCCTGGTTCGACGGCTCGCCTCGACCCGACTCTGACCTCGGCATCGTCGTCTCTGAGGACAACTGTGGCCTGCGGACTGACTACGCCATGAGCGCCGGGTGGCACACGTGGCGTCTCCGGGCAGTCGGCCAAACCTTCACCGCCCTGAGCCGCTCGATCACCTTTGCCTCCGCGGCGTTATCCGGAGTGCATGGCCCCCCCGTCTATGCGAGGTTCAGCATTCACGAAGGAGGCCCTGGCGGCCGCCAGATCGGACCCAGCAAGGTGGTCCAGGTCGCCGAGGATGCCGCCGTCCCGTGGGGCCCTGACGAGGTGCCCACCGAACCCGGTCAAACCTTGTATCTCCACATAGAGTCATTGAGCGGCGACATCTTTCTCGCGGCCGTCCAACCCGCTTGCTTTGCCTCCGGACAGGCTTTCTTCGAAGCCACTCCGGCCCCAGACTGGGAACTCTGCGCAACCGTCGCCGGACAGATCAGTGACGCCGACTTCGTCCGTCTGGTCGGCCGGGACGGCGGCAGCGCGGTGAAGCTGCTAAACCCGTCTTTCGAGAGTGGAATAGAAGGATGGCTGCTGGATGGTCCCTGCGGCGCCGTCGTCGGCTGTGACGCAGGGGTGACTCCGATGTGGGGCACGCGCATGTTCGGCTGGACCAACGCGGACAAAGGTGAGGGCTCCCGCTCATTCGTGTATCAAGCGGTGAAAGTTGTGAAAGGCCTTTCTTACCGCTTCAGCGGATCCGTGTACACCGATCATGATGGCGGACGCAGCAGCGACGTCAAGGTGCGGCTGACCGTGCTTCCCGGCGGCGGCATCCAATGGCATGACAACGATCACATCGAAACGTCCCAGTGGTACGCGACGGAAGGGCAGTGGCGACGTGCATCCGTGGAGTTCACCGCCGCGGCCGACACCGTGATCGTGGGCTTTGACCTCGAACAACGATGGAACCTGCCCAGCAGCAGCCTGTATGTGGATGGAGCGTTTCTCGAGCAGGTGAGGGCCAAATGATGCGCGGCACACGAGTCGTATCGATCATCGCGGCGGTTCTCATGGCTTTCGGAACGGTCTCCGATGCTTTGGCGGCGGGCAAGATCAAGGGCAACGCCGGCGGCATCGAACGCAGCGCGGCGGCTTATTCACGAGACGGCCGGCTGGTCGGCTGGACCATTACCGGACCCAGCGGCCTGTATGAATTCAGCGGCCTGGAGCCCGGTCTTTACATGCTTGATGTGTCAGGAGCTCTGGCACCTTGCGTCGAAGTCGTCGAGGGAAGGACTACGGTGATCGATCAGGCCGATCAGCCCAAGCTATCGCTCGAAATGGAGCTGTGGGGACCGGCTCGCGTGAGATTCGCTCAGAGCTTCGTCGCACGCGGCACGGCCGTGACGGGCTTCTCGCTCTGGCGATCATCCGGTGATAGCAAGCTGCTGGTATCACTCTATGAGGATTCGCCTGCCGGAAAACGCATCGCCGGCCCCTTCGAAACACGCGAATCAATGACCTGGGTCTGCGGGTCTCCGCTGCCCGCCGAGCAATTCAAGACCACGCCCGGCAGACAATACGCCATCGAACTGGCCGCCGCGGACGGCAAACCCTGGAACCACGGCATGCCCCGCACCGGCGACGTCTATCCCGATGGCATTGCCTACTACGACGGCGTGCCCCACCCGGAAAGCGACCTGGGAATTCACATCGACGAGGCGACCCCGGGCCTGATCCAGGTCGCAGGCGCAGACGACGATCAGCACTTCATCAAGGAAGGTCCTGGCTCCGGCACCTGCACCGTCGCGGGGCAAACCTTTGTAGCCACGACCCCCAATATCCTGAAAGCAGGGGCCAACTGCGGGTGGGGCGGCGCGGGGGTGCAGGAATTCCTCTTCTCCATCCACGAGGACGGACCGGGCGGGCCGCAGGTCGGACCGGCCTGCACGGTCAAAATGGTCACTAATTGGGGCGCCGATGCGGTCTGGTTCCCTGATGCCGTACAAGTCACTCCCGGAAAAACCTACTACCTCCAGTACCGCCGCGTTGACGGCGAACCATTCTTCTCATACCTCTCCAGCAACGTCTACAAGCAGGGCAGGGCCTATCGCGACGGCAAACTCGTGCCCGAACAGTTCGACCAGCTCTTCTCCGTCATCGGCGAAGAGGAACCCGCCGGAATCATCTATCCGGTCAACGTGCGGGTCAGTCGCGTGACCGACACGTCCGCTGTCATCGCCTGGGAAACCGGTACGCCGGGCGACAGCTTGGTACATTACGGCACAACCGTGCATCTGATTGAGCAGGCCGGTGATGAGCAGAAACGATCCAGGCAACATGAAGTCACGATCAACGGCCTGACCCCCGGCACGGCATACATGTACCGCGTCTCATCACACACCTACAAGAAATCCTCGCGCAGAACGTACTCACGGATTTACAGCTTCATGACCCCGCCCGCCGGCGAGGACCGCCCGCGTTTCGACAAGCCGCCGATCATCGTTGAACCGCCTGCTTGCGATGATTGCGTGGCGGTGGTGAATCCCGGTTTCGAAGAAGGCGTCACCGGCTGGACGCGCAAAGCCGGCAGCGGGCGAGCCAAGACGCCCGAGACCTACGTGCCCGACGCCAAGCCGTTCGGCGACGCGACAACCGGCGTGGAGGGCTGCAACCCGCACAGCGGAAAGCGCCTCTACGGATGGACTTACCGCGGGCCCGAAGACCCCACGTGGGTCGAACCTCGCGAAGACTGGAGGCAAGAGGTCATCTATCAACGCATCGCCGTCGAGCCGGGGCGCGAATATGTCTTCTCCGCGTTCCTGCTGACCGGCGACCGCGGTAGCGGCTGGGGTCGCGACAGCCGAATTCGCCTCGCGGTCGATGAAGACGACGGCCGGACCCTGGAAAGCTTCGACACCATCGACCAGGCCAACTGCACGCAGTGGTTCGCCACCCACCATCGCTGGCTGCCGGTGTCACTACACTTCACGCCGAAGAAGGATCATGTGACCATCGGCGTCCACTTCCTCAACTGGTGGGCGCTGGAGACGAACCGGCTGTACGTGGACGAGATCACCGTCCGCCCGGCCAAGTAGAGAAAATCGGGCACGCCATCCAACCTTTGACATTCTCTCGCACGGCGTGATAACCATACGCTATGGCCCAGACCAAAACCGAGATCCGTGCGATGCTCGAAGCGGCGGGCTTACGGCCGCTGCGACAACACGGCCAGCACTTCCTCATCGACGGCAACCTGCTCCACAAACTCGTCGAGGCCGCCGGAATCACTCGTCGCGATGTCGTCCTGGAAGTGGGACCAGGCACCGGAACCCTGACCGACTACCTCGTCGAGCAGGCCGGGCACGTGGTCGCGGTCGAGATCGATCGTGGCCTGCACGAGATCTGCAGAAACCGCTTCGCCGCCGCAGGCAATATGACGCTGATCCACGGCGACATCCTGGCCAACAAATCGACCATCGATCCCGGCGTGCTCGACGCCCTGACCAGGCACCAAGCGAAACTCCACGGCCGAATCATGCTGGTGGCCAACCTGCCATACCAGGTGGCCACGCCACTGCTGATGGATCTACTGATGGGCGAACTGACCGTCTCGCCCATGTGCTTCACCGTTCAGGCCGAGGTGGCCGATCGCCTCACCGCCTCCCCGGGCAACAAGGACTACGGACCCATCAGCGTGTTCGCGCAGGCCACGGCCCGCACCGAGCGAATCACCCGCGTGCCGCCCAGCGCGTTCTGGCCGGAGCCACAGGTGGATTCGGCGATGCTGCGAATCAATCTGCGCGCAGGCGACAGGCTATCTCCGCTTGTGCGAGAACAACTCACCACCATCGTCCACCACTGTTTCAACCACCGCCGCAAGATGCTCGGCTGGACGCTCAGCCGCGTTCTATCCGATGAGCATTTCCACCTCGTCGAGTCCGACGGCCGATGGGACCTATCGCAGCGCCCCGAACAACTCAGCGTCGAGCAATGGGTGCAGATGGCGGAAATGATCGCGATCAGGAATGATGAATGAGGCAATCATCCCAAACGCCTTGCTTTGCAGACGGGCCCGGAAAGGATTCCGGGCCGAGCGGTGAATAACACATCCAGGAGAGCGAACGTCACTGCCCGAAATCTGCCCGTTCAGCCACTGCGCAGGAGTACTCTTCTGGATGCCCCCATGGATCTCAGTGGCTGGTCAGGTACCGCCAGAGCGAATACACAAGACAGTACGATCCGGCCGCCAGGAGAGCCGCTTCGGGGACCCATCTGTCCTTGCTGGGGCGCCGGGCAAGACTGAGCCCCAAGATGACAATCGCCACGAACGCCAACAGCGCCGCATCTCTGTAACTGGACCTGTAATTGCCGCTGGACAAGGTGACATGGCAGAACGCGAAACTCAGAAGCAGGCAAAGGGCGGCGACAAGTCCTCGGATCAGTCGTCGGGCGTTCATCGCACACTCCGATCAAGCGGCAGGCGATGCGGGCCGGGTAAGGATTCCGGGCCGAGCATACGAGCATCGCATGCCCACGCAAAACCGTGGGCATGGCACCCGAGATCAGCGCGCAACTTTACGCCCCTTCGGCGATCTTGCGGAGAAACGCGGCCTCCTTGATCAGGATCTCCCTGCGCTGCTCCTTGGGGAACCGGCCGAGCGACTCATTCTCGACGCACAGATCGCCCTTGTAGGCCGCCTTGCGCAGGATGGCGGCAAGCCTCTTGAAGTCGATGTCGCCCTCATAAACAGGGCAGCAGTACTTGCCGTATTCCCAGCCCATCGGTCGCTGCTTCTCGCGTTCGCTTTCGGGGTACTTGATGCTCTTGCAGTGCGTATGACAGATATATGGGGCCAACTCCTCCCAATAACCGTACAGCTTCGTCAGCGGGTGGCCGAACCAGTAGAAATTGGCCGTGTCCAGCGTCAGGCCGAAGTGCTTTGAGTCCACGCCCTCGAACATCGCCTTGAGAAACTCAGGTTTGTTCGTCGTACCCCCATGGTTTTCCACGCCGAAGCGCACATCCGTCTCTTTGGACACTTCGACAACCTGCTTGCCGGTCTTGATCGCGAACTCAAGAAACTCCTTCTCGTCCTTGATCTTCCGCGGCACAATGTCCAGCCGCACGGCCGGCACGCCCAGTTCCCTGGCCGCGCGAACGGTCATCTTCACGCACGCAAGCTCCCCTTCGAGGTTCTCGTCGAAATGATTATGCAGGCAGAACGCCGAGATCTTCAGGTCGTGCTTCTTGAGATCGTCGCCCAGAACCTTGACATCATCAGGCTTGGCGATGGAGTAGGGTTTCTCGCGCCCGTGCAGGTGCGAACACTGGCCCGCCAGGTCGACCGACACTTCCACGCCTTCAATCCCCATGACCTTCATCGCCGACCAGGCATCCGGCTCACCGGTCTCGGGCAGGTGGGCGTCCCGGCAGGCAATGATCCATCGCGGCTTGGCCGCCGTCTCGGCACCTCTCAACTCGTTCATGCTCATCACACTCACCGCCGCCCCAGCGGCCAGCGAGTCCCTCAGAAAGTCGCGTCGAGTCTGCTGCTTGAACAATTGCATGATCGCTGTTGCTCCTTTGCCCGACCCACGGGCCTGCCCACTTATAAGCCAACCTGATGTCCGCATCAAATCGAGACGCCGGGCTTCGCCGAACCGCTCGCTCAGACCGCCTCACAAGTCTCCGCCGGCAACCAGCAGCGCACCCCCGAGGGCATCTCAACCCGCACCCAGTCCGGCCGCCTTTCGATGATACGCACCTCCTGGCCCATACGGACGGACGGGACAATCACCGAATAGGCCGACCCGTTACCGGAACGACCTTCGCCTGGCTCCACGACTACTGCCCATGGTGCCGGCGGGATCATCGCCGTCATAAGGTCGGAAACGCCCACGACGCCTCCCATCAGCATGAAGGTGACGGCCAGGCGCAACAGCACACGGCGGCGACTCATCAACCCCGCCAGCAGCAGACCGCAGCCGATCGGGTAGGTTGCCAGCATCAGGACCTGCTTCGTCCGGCGAGACAAATCATAGTGCCAGAACATCAGCACCCGACCGATGGACGTCCGCTCCGGAGGCCTCGGCTCGGCATTGATGATCCTGCGAAGCGTCGCCAAACCGGAGCGTACTTCGGGCGTGTTGGCCAGCTTCTCTGCTCGCAGGTACCACAACAGCGCCCGGGCGTTATCGCCCGCGAAGTGATAAGCATTCCCGGTGTTCACGCAGAGATTGACGCTCGCCACGCCTTCGGCGGCAATGCCGGCGAAACGGCCGGCGGCTTCGTGAAACATCCGTCGGGCTTCGACAGGGTCAGACTTCTCCTCTGCCAGGCGCTTCTGCGCGGCCTCGAACAGTGCCTGGGCTTCGGCGAATCGCTCCTCCGCGGATGCCCCCCGTGCGCGCGCACCGCCGCTTGCCGCCGCGAAGGCAACAAGCAACACGAAACATGATCGGGAGATCCACGTCATCGTATCGAGTCTTCTTCACCGTCCGCGGAGCAATGGCACACTGGCCCAAGCAGCCGCATTCGCAATTCCCAACTCCTCACTCTCAATTCTTCGCCAACCGCTCGGTTTTGGTCAGCACCTCGCGGGCCTGACGAATCAACCGCTCCTTCTCAACCTGATCCACCGCTCCGACCGCAAATCGTCCGGCGTCGCACTCGGTCAGCAGGCTCAAAGCTGCCGTTCGCAGCTCGCTCCCCGCCCGTCGCTCGTCGAGCAACCGCCCCAGGTCATCGGCTGAAATCTCCCCGGGCGGGAGGCCAAACGTCAGCCGCAAGAAGGCCTGCACGATCTCGGCCAGCTCAAAATGAAACCGCTCCGCCTCGCCTAAACGATCCAGCGAGGTCAACAACCTCGCCTGCGCCCGGCGAACCTCGCTCATCGGACGCCGCCGCTGAAAGACCCCGATGCCCACGCGCACCAGTAGCACGATCGCAGGCCCACCTGCCAATACCAGCAACAAGCCGTTCAGACCCAGCGGTTCAGCGCGAACCAAACTGCCGAGAGAATCGAAATTCGCACCCAGCGCCGCCGCCGGCTCATCCTCCCTCGCCGTGCCACTTGCGACCGCCGCCTCCCAGGCCGGTTGCGTTCCGCTCCGGACCTGCATGGCCTGCGCCCCGACCAGCGACCCCGCGCGAACCTCAATGGGAATCGGCAGACTGTAGACCGTCTCATATTGCTGTTTCTGATAGTTGTAGAAAACCAGCGGCAGGGCGGGAAGCTCGCTAACCCGTTCGCTCCGCGGACGGATGATCTGTGTGAAGGTAATGGTGTTGCCTTCGATCTCGCCGCCCGAAACGGTCGGCGACACGTCGAAATCACGGGTCAGCTCCGCCACCTCGGTCAGGACAGGCGGCTGGAACTGCGGGCCGACACTCTCGCCCGTGATTTTCATTGTCAGCGTCAAAGGCGACATCGCCGCGGCCGTGGTACGGTCCAACGAAGTAACGAATGCGAAGTTCGCGCCGACCGCTCCGCGATACCCGGCCGGGGCGGTCTTGCCCCGGGGATCAACCACACGGTGAGGCGGCAGATCCGCCACGCGGTCATAATCGTTCGTCGTGTCGCTCCGGAAAACGAATCCCACATTCTGCCGGCGGATACTCACCTGAAGACGCAGGATCACCCGCACCCCTGTCAACTGTACCTCGCCAGCCGCCAGAGGCGTGATCTTCAGAGCAAAGCGTATTCGCTGCTCCTTCTGGCCCCCATACTCGCCGCTGCCGACCAGCACGGTCAACTTCCCCTCGGGAGCCAACTCAACCTGCATCGGCCGCCCTCTCCAATCCGGATAGGCAAGGTCATTGACGGGCTCGACCTTGATGTAGGACTTGTCTGCAAACCCCGCCTTCGATAGATCCAGCGCCGCCGCAACCAGGTTGCCCCGGTAGAACACGTCGTAATCCACAATGAACGGCTCGCCGATGGCGCTCTCGTCGCCGCGGGCCTTGCCGGTAAAGGCGAGGATGCCGCCTTCACCGCTTTGCCTCACCGAGAACGAAATCGGCTGTGTGAGCGGCACCTGCCGACCGTCGCCGAGCTTCAAGGTCGTAATCACGGGATTGCCCGGCTCAACGCCGCGGACGACGAAACTGAAAGTGGTCGTCCCCGTCACACCGTGGGCAGGCTCTCCCACGGACTTGATTTCAAGGCCGGGCGGCGCCACCGGCGTTGGCTCCGACTCGGCGCTCAGACCAAGAGTATCCAACTGAAGAGTTGCCTCCTCGCCGATCACCAGCGATTGCGAAGAAACCCGCGTCCCGACAATCACAAAGGGCGAAACGGTCAGCGTGACCTCGTCAGCGGAAACACCCGCAAAGCTGATTCCCCTGATCTGGAAGGTCCCAAGCTTCGAAGCCGTCACGTGATAACGGAACACCCGAACCGGAACGCCCTGGTTGTCTTGCTGAATCTGCGGATCGCCCGTCGATGTGATGGTTAATCCTTCAATGCTCGGCAACACGGGTCGAGCACCGGGGCGATGCCCCTGAAAGGCAAGAATAAGGGTGGCCGGACGACCGACAAGTGTTTCCTTTGGATTCAGTTCGGCGGCAATGCATCTGATCGGGGCCTCCTTGACCCGCAGCGTGAAAGGCCCGCGCGTGACCGTTTCCTCGCCGACCTTGACCGCCACCGCGGGAATCTGGAACGTGCCCGGACGAGTCGGATTGACCAGAAATCGATATGATCGCTGCACCCTGCCGGAGATCAGATCGTGTATCACCGAAGGGGAACCGTATCTCGTGATGTGTACTCCTTCCACGGCCTCGACGCTCGGCCACTCGCCGGTGTCATCTTCAACACTCACCGTGAGAATCGTCTGGGTACCGAAATAGATCGTTTCCGGGTTCAAACCGGCGTTGACCTGCACGGCCGATGCGGCCGGTGACGCCTGCACAAGCCACGCCGCGGCCAGAGTCAACAGCCCCATCCTGTTCAGATGACGCCGCGCAAATGGCAAGAGACCGCAAGCAAGCCGCAACACCTGCCGGCTGCCACTGGCGGCTTGCTGCCTTCGCGGTCGAAGCGGCCGCTTCGGTGGAGGAGGCGCCCCGTCAGGGTTATCTCGCTCCCGACCAGACCCGCCGGCTGGCCGTCGGGACCACTGCCTCGCTTGTGTGGTCCTGTCCGAGACGGTTGCCATCACCATCACCAATCCTTGATCACCGTTCGCGGGCGGCGCTGATGGAGCTGACGTTCAACTCCCCGGCGCTGCTTTTCGGCCTGCTCAAGCGCCCGCTGAATGTCCTGCCTGTCCCTCTGCTGTTCCTGTTGCTGCCGATCTTCTTGATCCCGCTGATCGTCCTGCGGCTGCGACTGCGGCGGTTGCAGGACCATCAGTGCCTTGATCAGTTCCTCCAGCGCCTTGGCCTGGGGCGCCTGGACCGGACCGCCGGACTTCAGCGGCTTGCGGGAGTTCTCAACCGAAGCCTTGTTGAGACCCTCAATCGCCTGCGTCATCTGTTCGTCAGCAGCGCCCACGTGCTTGCCCGCCTCGATCAGGGCCTGCACGCGCGATGGCTGTGACGCCGGCGGAGCGCCGGCCGGTTGCGAGGCCGCCTCCGCCGGGATCTCATCGCGAATCTGTGCCGCCGCCTTGCCGCAATCCTTCTGAATCTTCTCCTGACGCTCCCGGAATCCGTCGGCGACCTTCGATGCTCGCGGAGCCAGCAGCCTCGTCTTTAATTCGGCGGCCCACTTGCGAACCTCGTCAAGCGGCGAGGGCTTCTTGGATTCATCGACCGGTTGGTCACCCGCCTCCACCTTGACCTGCGAATTCAGCTCCGCCTGCTTCACAATCAGTTCCTGCAATCGCTGCTCGATGGTCCGCGGCAGCAACTCCATCGCCTCGTCGATCATTCTGAGCAGCTCATCCTGGGCCGCCAGTGTGTCCTTGCGGCTGCGCTCCGTGATCGCTTTCAGACATCGCTGCCCCGTCTCCGGTGCGGGCTCCAGAATCTTGGACAGCTTCTCGTTCAGCTCACGATCAAGCATCGGGTTTCCCTGCTGCTCCTGGGGCACCTGGGCCTCATCAGCAGGTCGGGTCGAGAGAATTCGAAACTGGTTCTGTAACAACGTCAAGGTACCGCCTACAACGGCTTGCTGAACAAAGATGCTGGTTTTGTCTGCGTCCCACTTGGCGTCCTTGGGCCACTCGACGTCTCCCAGCAGCGGATCGCTGAGCCAATCGGTCTCTTTTTTTACTTCGGCAACCAACCCGCGCAGCACTTGTTGAATCGCCCTTGCTTTGGCCAACGCCGGCGCCGGCTCGAGCGGATAGAGGAACAAGGCCCCGTACATCTGTTCAAGAGCGGCAAACTGCTTGTCCCAGCCGGGTTTGATCTCGCCGTCAAGCAGAAACGCGCACGCGTCCTTCTGCGAATCGACCGCTTTCCTGAGCTGTTCTGACGCCGCATGATAGGCCTTCTCAAGCGGGGTCTTCTCGACCGGCTGGGTGGAAGCTTGCGACGTCGCCGCCCCGCCGGCGTCGGCTTGCTGCTGGCGGTACTGGGCCAACTGATCGGCCAGTTCGCCGGTCCGCTCCATGAGCTTGCGTTGGCCGCGAATGGCGGTGCGCCGTGCGTGACGAACCGCGGCTGCATCCTCCGGCGGTTTGATCACCAGATATCGCGCCAGACTCACCTGCTGATCCTGCTCGGCTATCAGCGATTCCAGATAGGCACGCGGATCCTTCAGAATGTCTTCCTTCTCCTTGGCCTCCGTGGCTCGCCGCAACAAGCCCAGTACGTTGCGGCGAATGATCCGGGCTGCCCGAATGTTGTGTTCGACGTCGTCGTCCGGGCCGACGTCGCGCGCTTGGCGAAACGCCGTGATCGCCTGCAGAAGCTCCTCCGCGATCTTCCCGAGATTCTCGATGTTCGCCGGATCGTCGGGCGCGGGTTTGCGATCCGTCGGCTGCGTGGCCGGAGCCATCAGATCGTTCAGTTTCTGACGGGCACTCGCAGCCCGCGCCAGGCCGACGTTGTAGAACGCATCCTGCTTAAGGTAAGCGGGCACACCCGAGTGACTCGCCGTCTTCTCGAACTGTTGAATCGCCTTGTCGCCGTCGCCCAACTCCATGTGACACAGCCCCATGTTGTACCAGACGGCCGGGTGATCCGGCTCCGCCTCATCGGCCTGCTTGTACAGCTTCAGGGCCTGCTCAAAACGGTTCTGCTCGAATTGCTCCTCCGCATCCAGCAGCAAAGCACGAATGTCGGCCCGCGCGACCACCGGCAGCACCGCGATCAGCCACAACATCACCAGAAGCCACTGGCCCCAGAATCCTCTTCGCTGGCCCCAGAATCCTCTTCGCTGGCCCCAGAATCCTTTCTGGGGCCTTCTCCCTGGCAGAGTCCCACCCTCATGGTCGTGGAACCCGGCGGCTCGCCCGCCAGTGCATGGGCAGTCAAGTTCGCTGGCCCCAGAATCCTTTCTGGGGCCTTCTGCCTGCCGGAGTCCCATCTTCATGGTCATGGAATGCGGACTTCGCTGGCCCCAGAATCCTTTCTGGGGCCTTCTCCCTGGCAGAGTCCCACCCT
>DAOOIV010000001.1:0-19182 GCA_035384605.1 Phycisphaerae bacterium | reverse complement strand
CTTTCTGGGGCCTTCTGCCTGCCGGAGTCCCATCTTCATGGTCATGGAATGCGGAACGGATTCCGCCGCGTGAGGGGGCCCGAAAGGGATTCCGGGCCGAGCGGACGACAGCGTGCCGCCGGCGGCTCGCCCGCCGGCGTCCTCTCTGCCCGAATCCGGCACGGGCAGACACGCCGCCCGTGGCACCCATGCGCCCATCCGCGCAGACCTGTTCACCTGGATCGGTCCACGGGCGATCATCGCCCAACCCCCGCCCGCGCTACGGGCCGTTGCTCGCTGATCAACGTCGAGAGCACCACCAGCACGACGCCGATGCCTACAAACAATTGAAACTTCTCCTGCCACACCGTGATCCGTACGTCCTTGGTCTGCATGCCCTGCTTGGCAATGACGTTCTTATAGATGTCCGTGAGATCCACGTTCGACGCCCCCGCGGCCAGGTAGCCGCATCGGTCCGGCAGATCCGCCACAATGCTCCGCAGCGACGCATCATCAAACTTGGTGATCACCTCCTGATCCTTGTATTTCAAAGTGGTTATCTTTCCGTCAACTTCGATCGGAATCGGCGCACCGGCGGCCGTGCCCAGGCCGATGATGTAAATGCCGACCCCGAGCCGGTGAGCCAATGCGGCCATTTCTCTGGCGTCGCCCTCGTGACTTTCGCCGTCTGTCAGAATCACCAGAACATTCGCGTTACGATGACTGTCCGGCTCCTCAACCTTGAGTTTCGTCGACGGCTGGGTGGCGGAGGCCTTCTTTTTGTCGTCAACGGCCTGGGTCGGATCCAGACCGAAAACGTTGCGAATGGCTGAATAGATCGCATCACCCAGATTGGTGCCGCCTTCGTCAACGCTGTTGAAAGTGACATCCTGTAACACCCACAAGAGATGCGAATAATTCGGCGTCAGCGGGCATTTCAACTCGCTCGTGCCCGCATACGCCATCAGCCCCACCTGATTGCCCGCAGGAAGTTGCCCAATGAGCGAACGAATCGCGGCCTTCGCCGCTTCCAGACGCGAAGGATCGACGTCGCGGGCACGCATACTGTTGGAGACGTCCAGACAAAAGAGCAGGTTCTGGCCCTGCTGCGGCATCTCGATTTGCCTGGGATCCCATCGTGGTTGCGCCGCGGCCAGAATCAGGCACGCCAAACCCACGCACAGGACCGCAAACCGCACGATCGGCCGTCCGATCGAACGGCGCGGGCACACGTCATCCAGCAGCGACTTGGACACAAACAACGACACCGCCCTCTGTCGACGGCGCAGATCGAATCCGAACAGTACCGCCGGCGGCACCAACGCCCACAACCATTGCAGGGCCTCCGGATGGTTCAGGTTGAAGAATTCCGCACCCATCTACGGCAACCTCCTCAACCAGGTCAGCCCGAGCAACACCTCCACGCCCAAAAGCGCCAGCGCCGCCCCCAAAAAGGGCCGATACCGTTCCTCATGCGAGAAAACAGCCCGCCCCCCGACGTCGGACTTCTCTAAAGCGTCGATCCGTTCATAGATCGCTTCAAGCTGGTCGCCGCTGGTCGCCAGGAAATGTTCGCCTCCGGTCCGCCTGGCCAGCTTGCGGGCTTCGTCAATCGCTTTGTTGACCGCCGCCGCCTCCCGCGGATCAACCAAAGGCCCGAACAAACCCCCGCCGCCCGGAACAATAACCTCGATCGTCCCATCGGGACGCTCGCGATACCGCTGATGAGACAGAATCTGGACAAAATAGGCCCGGATGCCCGCATCGATGAGTTTCTTCATCGTTTCTTCGTCGGGGTATTCGGCATCCCGCCGCCCGCCGCTCACCGTAGGCTCACCGTCGGTCAGCAGCACCAGAACCTTGCTCTTGACCTCGTACTTGCGACGCCCCGCACTCGGTCGGGCCAGATCCTCGTCGAGCATGATCAGCTTGTTCGCTGCATATTCGATGGCCGCCTTCAAGTCGGTTAACTGCATCGGGTTTGTCTTCACGACGGGCCGCCCCCAGTTGTCGCGCAGCACGCGGCCACGCTCGTCGGTCTCCAACGCAGCCTTACGTATGTCATCCGTCGGCTGGCCGTACTCGTCGATGAAAGGCTTCTCGAACGAGAGCTGCTTTACCATGTTGCCGATCGATTCGTGATCGAGGCTGAAGGGGTGATCGGTTCGCGGATAGGTCGCAAAACTGAACAGGCCGATCAGATCGTTGGGCCGGCCCTGCAGGTTGCCACGCCCCCCTTTGACGAACGCCTCGAACAAGTCCTGTGCGATCTTGAACCGCAGCTCCAACTTCTTCTCGTACATCAGCTTGCCGTTCGGGTCGCCCATGCTGCCCGAGCGGTCCAACAGCATCGCGATCGCCAGGCCCTGGCTGGGAAGCTCTTGCGTCTCCAGCTTGCGGACCGGCCGGGCTAATGCCACGATCAGCAGCAACAAGGCCAGCGCGCGCAGAACAGGCAACAGGATGCGGCACCGCTGACGCAGGCTCTTTGGCAACCGCTTGAGGTTGCGAACCGACGGATAACGCAGGGCGGCCGTCACAGGCCGTCGCCGCAGCACAAACAGGTAGAGCGGCACCAGCAGCACCAGCCAAAGCGCGTGCGGGTTGGCGAACTCGATGAACCTCATCGCCCCCCGCCCTCCGTCCGACTCGTCTGACGGACGAATCGCTCGGCCGTCTCAAACGCTCGCCGCATCGCCGTTTCGTCCGCATCCAAGCGCGCAAACTTCACCTCGTCCGCCGCGGTCAGGAAAGGCTGCAGCACTTCTCGATGCCGAGCTAACTCGGTCGCCGTCGCCAGGCTGGCAAGGAATTCCTCCGTGGTCTGCTCCGGGGCCCGCAAGCCGAACGCCGCCTCCACATAATCCCGCACGATCTCCGTCACCCCCACGAAAAACGGCTCCACCTTATGCCGCCCGATCAGGTCGCTGCGCTCCAGCTCCCGCAGCCGTTTCAGAGCAATCTCGTGAGCGGGCGGCGGCGGAGGCTCGACCTTGGGACGCCGCACCCACCACACGATCGCCACGACCAGTGCGGCCGCGATGGCCACCGCGCCCAAAGCCTTCGGCCAGATGCGTCGCCGCATCGCCTCAATACGATCGGTCTCGATCAATCCCCGGGCAGGCCGCAACGCAATCGCGTCTCCGCCTAGCTCCGTTGCCGTTACCGTCACCTCAACCGGCTCGATCTCCAGCCGCTCCTCCTTCACCTCGCCGACTTTGTGGTAGTACGCCTCCATCGCCGGAAACCTGAGCGCGCCCTCGAATTCCGGTTCAATCTCATACTCGCGCACCTGCCGCCGTCGGTCGCCTTCCTTCGTTTCCCGCTCGTCGAAACGCGTCAGAATCGAGCCGGGAACGTCATCAGGAAACGCAATGTCCGGGAACTCGGCCTCATATCCCTCGGCCACGTCCAAGGTCATCCGGCAAACCAGTGAGTCGGCCGTGGTAATCGATCTGGCCGACACCTCAAGCGCGAACTTCACCGGACCGGAACCATACCATTTCGATATCTCGAAGCCCTCTCCGCGCGCCGCCTCACCGCCGTTCGTCGCCTCCTCCTTGCTACAGGAGGTCAGCGCCGGCGGCATCGATGCGATCAACAGAACCAATAACACGAAACGAGACATCTGACCCGATTGCCATTCCCTTCAGGCTGAGAGCTCACAGCTCCTTCTCAATGCTTCATTCTCCGCTCGCGGCGGCGGAAAAAGGCCATCACATCCTTCATGTACGGCCGATCGGTCGAAATCTCCAGCGAGTCGGCACCCATCGACCGCAGCAGCCCGGTCAACGATCGCTGCTCCTGGCGGCCGGCCTCCGAGAACAGGTCGCGAATCCGGCTCCGCCGCGTGTCAACGACCACCCGCTCGCCGGTCTCGGCATCCTCCAGTTCGATCAGCCCGACGTCCGGCAGCGATGTCTCTCGCGGATCGGAGATCCGAACCGGAATCAGGTCGTGCCGCGTGCGAGTCAGGGCCAAATCCCGCTCGAAATCCTCGTCGATAAAGTCCGACACCAGGAACACAACCGCCTTGCGTTTCAGCACCTTGTTGAGGAACTCCAGCGCCCCGGCCACGTCGGTCCCCCCGGCCTGCGGCTCGAAGCTGAGCAACTCGCGAATCACCCGAAGCACGTGACGCTTGCCCTTCTTGGCCGGAATGAACTTCTCAACCCGATCAGTGAAGATCAACAGACCGATCTTGTCGTTGCTCTTGATCGCCGAGAACGCCAGCACCGCGCTGATCTCGGTCGCCAGGTCGATCTTCAACAACTCGGAGCTTCCGAAACGACCCGACAAGCTCACGTCCACCAGCAAGATGACGGTCATCTCTCGCTCTTCGACGTAACGCTTCACGTGAGCCCAGCCGGTACGCGCCGTGACGTTCCAGTCGATCGACCGGATGTCGTCGCCCGGGATGTACTCGCGAACCTCGTCGAACTCCATCCCGCGACCCTTGAACACCGAACGGTACTCGCCGACGATGACATCATTGACCAGTTTGTCGGCGCGCACCTGGATCCGCCGCACCTTCTTGAGCAGCTCGCGGGTCTTCTCGGCGGTATCCGGCTTGGTCGGCATCCCTCGGGCCTTATCAGCTTACCCTGCCAAACAGCAAAGAAGCATGGGAATAAACCTTCGGACTTCCGGTTCCCTGCGCCATCCTCGTTTCGTCATTCGGACTTCAAGCTTACGGTACGCGGATCGAGTCAAACACCTTCTTAAGGACGTCCTCCGCCCCCATCTCCTCCGCCTCAGCTTCATAGGTGAGAATCACACGGTGACGCAGCACGTCCATGCCGATAGCCTTGACGTCCTGCGGCGTGACATAACCGCGGCCCTGCATGAAGGCGTGCGCCTTGGCCGCCAGCGTCAAAGCGATCGACGCCCGCGGTGACGCACCATACTCAATAAGGTTCGCCAGTTCGGGCAACTTGGCCGCCGCCGGGTCACGCGTCGCGAATACGATATCAATGATGTAATCGCGTATCTTCTCATCCACGTAGATCTCGTCCACGATTCCCCGCAACCGCAGAATGTCCTCCGGCCGTATCACCGCGTTCACCTGCCCGTCCGGCTTGGTGAACGACATGCGGTCCACGATCTGCCGTTCCTCATTGCGCGAGGGATAGTCGATCTTGAGCTTGAGCAGAAACCGGTCCACTTGGGCCTCCGGCAGCGGGTACGTCCCTTCCTGCTCCAACGGGTTCTGCGTGGCCAGAACCAGAAACGGCTCATCAAGCTTGAAGGTCTGCTCGCCAATCGACACCTGACGCTCCTGCATGGCCTCAAGCAGAGCCGATTGCACCTTCGCCGGTGCCCGGTTGATCTCGTCGGCCAGGATGATGTTGGCGAAGATGGGTCCCTTGCGGACAGTGAACTCGCCGGTCCGCTGGTTGTAGATCTGCGTGCCGATCAGGTCCGCCGGCAGCAGGTCCGGCGTGAACTGGATCCGCTGGGCCTTCGCCTGGATGGCCCGACCCATGGTCGTCACGGTCAGGCTCTTGGCCAGCCCCGGAACGCCCTCCAGTAACACGTGCCCGTTCGAAAGCAGCCCGATGACCAGCCGCTCGATCATGTAACGCTGACCAACGATCACCTTGCCGATCTCGTCGATCAGCGCGCGGATCGGGGCACTCTCGGCCGCCACCAGTTCTCCGATTCTTTTCACATCCGTCGCCATAGTCGCAACCCTCAAAGACTCTGCCCTTTCCGGGCTCCGTAAGTCGTTTAATAGCAAGGGGTACCAATGTACTTTCGGCTGTCGAGGTTTTTCAAGTTGGTACGGGCATACCCCCGGCAGGGTTCAGGGTTCTCTGTGAAGCTTCTCCCATTTCTCCTCCGGGTCAGGACGCCGAACGTAACAGGGAAGCAGATCGCCGCCGGGCGTATATCGGCCGGCCTCAGCCAGACGAACGCCAACCCGCACCACATTCTCGGCCTTCCCACCCCACAGGCCCGAATCAAGCACCATTGCCCCACTTTCGGTGATCGCCTGTCGGTGATGAGCGATCCCCTCCCCCAGAACGGCCAGCGGACGCGGGCAGCGGGCCAGAAAGGCCTGTGGGGTATCCATCCGGGTGTCGCCGGCAGGCGCGTACCACCCGTTCCGCAACTCGAAGGCCTCGCAAAACACCCGTCCGCTCTTGGCGTCCAAAATAACCGCCAGGTGCATAGGCGGGGGAATAAGCGACAAGGCGTTGCACGCCAAACACTCCAGCGTCGGCACGGCCACGACCCGTGCCCCAACCGCCCAAGAGAGCGTTCGGGCCACGGTCACGCCGACCCGCAAGCCCGTAAAGCTCCCTGGACCGATCGAAACAAATACGTCGGTGAGCGAGTCTCCCGGCCAACCTGCGCCTGCAAGCATCCTCTCCACTGCTGGCATCAACTCCGAGGCGTGGGCGTGGACCCCCAGCGGACCGGCCGCCGCCACAATCTGCCCGCCACCCGTCGCCAGTGCCACGCTACCCGATCTGCCGGAGGTTTCGATGGCGAGAATACGACACGCCTCGGTATACATGGTGGACATTCTAGCCCCAGCAGGGGCAACCCGCGAAGAATCGGTTCCCGACACTTGCATCTACGACCCGAGCGGTAGATTCATGGCCCACGGAAAGCATTCCGCATCGGCCAGCTGGCGCCAGAGCACAGGACTTGCCGCGCACTTCGGTCCCGCGCTGCCCTGCCGCGGGTAGTTGCTGCCCCTCCAGCCAAGTGCCGAAAACACAGACTTCGTGACCGCTCAGTCCCAAAAAGCGCCGGATCAGTGACCCTGATGGCCCGTTCCCGCGGGCGGGGAGCAGATCACTTGCCCGCATATCCAATTCTATAATACTTTGTCAACAATAAAGATACGCCACATTCAGCACTTGATCGAAGCATCGTTTGACGAGTGATCTTCTTCGAGGAAAAGTTTCTTAGGGAAATCAGTATTTTCCCTTGCATTAGGACCGATCTGGTGCTATACTTAATAGCACCTAATAGGTCCCGATAGCGAAAGGGATGCGACCATGAGATCACAAGCAGCAAACAAGACCCAAAACACCAATCGTTCGGCAAAGAATCCCTGGTATGCACCTGATCCACGGATTCGCAGCAAGGCAGCCGTTCGTGATGCACTGAACGTGGTCGATTTCATACGCACGGGCACTGGCATGCCGGAAAAACCGAGCGATCATCAACTGTTCATCGCCATGCACACGTGTGCCTATATGGCCAATAAGTCGCTGCGCGACGCCGGCGGCGAGCATGCAGCCTGGACCGAGCGGTGGTTCATGATCCGTGAGTACATCGTTCAGCAGAACCTCGGGCTGGCCTATTCGATGATGAGCCGTTTCAACACGCGCTTGATTGACGAGGATGATCTGCTGAGCGACGCGATGCTGGGCTTAACACGAGCAGTGGACCGGTACAACCCCTGGCGGGGATACCGCTTCAGCACCTATGCGTGCAACGTCATCGTCAGGGCCCTGATGCGACGGGGCAAGCGGGAACGCAACCGGCGCCGACTGTTCCCGGTCCAATACGAAGTCTCGCTGGAGCAACCCGACAGCCTGCCCGACACCGAGCGGGAGCTGTATGTCGAACGTCTCAGCCAGGTGCTGCGGAACAACATGGGCCAATTGACCGATTTGGAGACTCGCGTTCTGGCTCAGCGTTTCACGGGCGAGCATCACGATCGTTCGACTTTTCAGGAAATCGGTGAGATGGTGGGGCTCAGTAAGGAACGTGTACGGCAGATACAAAACATCGCCATCAGGAAACTCCGTCAGGCGCTGGCAGCCGACCCGGTCCTTCAATGACGCGCCAATCAGGCCGCCGTCGGTTTGCAGACCGTTCCTGTTGCGGTCGGAGCGGCCTCAAAGCGGGGGTACTTTCGTGAGGCTGCCCTTGGCTCGCCAACCGAAACAGGAAGTTGCCTCTGACAGGCATGAGCGGAGCCCATTGCCCGAGCCAAGTCCCAATCCGTTGCTGCTCCGACAAAGGCTCCGCCGGTGCCCCGACGAACCCGATATCCTTGTCAGCCAGACGGGCTTCTCTGCGGCAACGCTATTGCCGTGGGTATGCGTTCAGTTGACAAGTGTTCACGCGTGAGCCGCTTGCTGGCTCTTGGCCAGCGTGGCGTTGATTTTTTCCGCCAGGGTTTCTGCAGTGAACGGCTTGACGACGTAGTTGTTGACCCCGGCCTTAATGGCCTCGAGCACTCTGGCCTTCTCCGCTTCGGTGGTGCACATCATCAGAGGCATGCTCTTGTCCGTTTCGCGTATCTTGCGGACAAGCGTGATACCGTCCATGTTGGGCATGTTCCAGTCAATCAGCACCAGATCGGGCCGCTTCTCGGCAATGATCTTCAGAGCCTCGACGCCGTCACCGGCCTCGCTGATATCCGTGTGTCCGAGCTGGGCGAGCACATTCTTCTGAATGTTTCGGATAGTCCTGGAATCATCGACCAGCAGTATTCTCATGGATTGAACTCCGCTTCAGCCAGCCACGGCAGCCACCGGCGCCGACGCCGTTGCCCCCGTCTTCTTCTCAACCACCATCGCCACCTCGACCGCGAACCGGCCGAGCGGGCTGTCACAGGGAATCACCAGCCGGGGGGTGATCTTCGACTGGAGCACCTCGTGGTCGCGCCCGATGATCACGCTCGGCAATGAGATGCTGACTGAGAGACCCTCGAACTGGGCCTTGGCCTGTCCGGCCACCATGTTCGCGAGTTCTCCCAAAGCATCCGAGAAATCGGGATGTTGAGGTGTCAGTTCATTTCCCGCGAATTTCGAAGCCGTCTTGACAGCGGCGTCCGTGCGGAAGCACAGGATGACGCAACCGGCCGCGTCCCCCGAGAAACCGATCACCGCCGAGACATCGGCATTCGACTCGTCGGGAGCCCTCAGACGCGGCTTGCTGATCATGATGTCCGTGCCCAGCATCGTCCTGAACACGTGCTTGACCGCCCCGATGAAGGGATTGATGTATCTCACGTCCATGACACGCATACCTCTCGTCTGGCCTGCCGGATACTCGATAACCCCGTTTCAGTGGCACTGCTTCCACGGCACGGGACACTTCCATATCGGTATGCGGTTTGAGAGGCTGAATCTGACGGGCGCCCAGACTGCGTTTTAATCCACCGCCCTCCGGCGCGATGACACGTTATCAGACGCGCACCACATTCGGGCGCCATCAGAGCGTTCGCAAACTGCGGGCCTTGGGCGCGGCGGGCCGCCGAAGGCCCGTGACGATCTGCGTGGGGGCCACTGGCATCTCGTCTGGCAGAGTCTTGGGCTGCCCAGGCCCCACGTACGGACAGGCCGCCTGCGGCACCCGAAGCGCGCTCCCTCCGGCTATGTCGCGTGCCCGGCCGCCGACATCGGTGTCTCGGACGCGGTTCTTGGCCACGGACCTCCGGGCCAAATGATCTCAAAGTGCCTCGGAATGAATATGTTAAGTTTTTTTCTTCTTTCGGGTTGCCGGTCGCAATCAAAGATACTAGTGATTATTGGCCACAGTACAGAGCATCATGCATGAACCACAGACGTCAGACCAAACAGCGAGCTGCGATCCTGGAAGCTCCGAGGAAGTTGAGAAGCCAACCCACAGTAGCCGCGCTTCCTTCGTTTGTCCCGAGCCAGTTGCCGCGGATCTGCCTCGGAACGGTCTGTGACAACCTCGTGGCCTCGTCGACGGATGCAAGCATTCGGAGACTTGTCAGCGGGCATTTTGAGGCCCGCTTCCACGCCGGTGCCGCCGCGCTTGGCCCCTCGTCCGGACGAGCGGGCCTGAGATCGATGAGACAAACCCAGGAGTCGCGAGAGCCTGAGAACCACGCGGGCATGACGGCCCGCCTACAACCTTTTGAACTAAGGAGCCAAAGAAATGAACAAGAAGATCGAGAATGCGTTTAACAAGCAAATCAACGCGGAGTTGTACTCCTCATACCTCTATTTGGCTATGTCGGCCTGGTTGGAATCCAAGAACTTCAAGGGCATGGCCCACTGGATGCGTGCCCAGGCTGCCGAGGAGCAGGCCCACGCCCTGAAGTTTTATGACTTCATCCACGACCGGCAAGGCCGCGTGAAGCTGGCGGCCATCGACGAACCCCCGGCCGAATGGATATCGCCGGCGGCGGTTTTCAAGGATGCCTACGAGCACGAGTGCAAGGTCTCGGCTCTGATTCACGGCCTGGTCGATCTGGCGGCCGCCGAGAAGGACCACGCCGCCTCAAGCTTCCTGCAATGGTTCGTCAACGAGCAGGTGGAAGAGGAGGCCCACGCATCGGAGATCGCTGAGAAGCTGAACATGATCGGCGACAGCAGGGGCCCGATCTTCATGATCGACTCCGAACTGGGAAAACGCGGCAACTGAGCCCGCGGTTTCTGTTGTGTCAGAAAACGCGCATGAAATCGTGTGTGCGGCGATTCCGGCCTGCGATCAGCAAGCTGGTCCGCGAGCGCGGACCCTGCCTCCCTTTACTCGACCAGCGTATCGCCGTCTGCCGGATCGCGCGTCCGCTTGGTCTGGACGGCCGTCAGGCGGTTCTCCCTTGACACGACGGGTGGTGCCGCCGCGAGCCAGAGGCTCCAACGCTTCGCGTTGCCCGGCGAGTCAAGGGTCCGGCGTCGTAGAAATACCAGAACCTCTCGTCGTCGCTGCTCGATTCTGGGGCATGCACCTGGGCTGCCGTGCAGCCCGTCTCGCCCGGCCAGACGCGTCGTGTCAAGGGTCAGTAGGCCGTGGGACTCGGCCCCCATGGTTGGCGGCAGGTCTGGCGACCTGCCCTACGGGCCAGTCCACCGTCCGCCCCAAGGTGCCTGTTCAGGGCTCATCCGCAGGCGTCCTCCATGAAGGCATAGCACAGGATGTGGGTCATGATAAAGAAAGCGTCCTCAAGTCGACCCATGTGGCTCGACGGCACGGACAGTGGCAGCGTCACGAGGTCCTTGAGGCGGCCGCCGCTGCCGGTGGTCAGGCCGATCGTCGTGCAGCCGACGCCGTTGGCGAACTCGACCGCCCGCAGGACGTTGGGGCTGTTGCCGCTGCCGCTGATTGCGATCAGCACATCGCCCTTCTGAGCCCAGTTTCGCAGCGGCTCGACAAAGACGGACTCGTAGCTGACGTCGTTGGCGTATGCGGTGATGGTTGCGACGCTGTCCGTGAGGCTGATCATGCGGAAAGGGCGTGTCATCTTCCGGTACGAGGCGCCCTTTACCATGTCGACCACCATCTGCGAGGCGATCGAGGCGCTGCCGCCGTTGCCGCACGAGAATATCGTCCGGTCGGCGTCGCGGGCCTCGCGCAGACAGGCGATTGCCCGGTCCACCGCCGCGGCATCAATCGCCTTCAGCACGCTGTCGAGCTCGTCGAGGTATCGTCGCGAAAAACCTTGTTGCGTCATGATTATGAGTATCCTTGTTGTTTCTGCCACAGGGCCAGACGATCGGGCAACTGGTCCCGGCGGACCGTGCCCGTCGTCCCTAGTTGCTGCACGGTGATCGAGGCGACGAGGTTGCCGATGAGTGCGGCCTCGGGCGGCGTCGCCCCCGCGCAGAGGGCCAGCACGCATCCGGCAGAGGCGCTGTCACCGGCCCCGGTGGGGTCGATTTCCCCGTCGAGCCGCACGCCCGCCACCTCCGTCCACGGGTCGCTCACGAGCATGCCGCGGGCGCCGCGCGTGACGAAGACCGGAACGCCGTTCTGCTCCCGGAGCCGCTTGGCCGCCGCAAGAAGCTCCTCCATCGGCACCTCGTCATCGGGCAACCAAGTCGGCCAGCCCGATGCCTCGAACTGGTTTGACTTGATGATGACGTTGCGGTACTGGCGGATTCGCCGCCGGCTGTCGGCCCAGAAGACCACCTTCGGGAATCTCCGGGCACGTTCGGCCAGCATCTCCCGCACCGGCGTCGTCACCACGCCGCATTCATCCATTTCGATCTGGTCCATCACCACGAGGGCGTCGATCTCGGGCAGCAGAGCGTCGATCGACGCCATGATCCGCCGCTGCAGGTCGGGGGGCGTCGGCGTACGGTTTTTCGTGTCGAAACGGGGGTGCTCTCCCGTCAGACTGAGGTCCGTGATGTCGCGCGGTTTGAGGTACTGCGGCGTGTGTCGGTCGGCCCCCATGTGCAGGTGGTTGTGCGTGCAGCCCAGGGCCGTCAGGGCCTTCCTCAGGTCGTACCCCTCGCCGTCGTCGCCGGTCAGGCCGATGGCGTGGAGCCGGCCCGCTCCGAGCGAGGCGAGGTTGATCATCACGGTGCCGGCGGCACCGGGGCTGGTGCGGACGTCGACCACCTGGTGAGCCGTCTTGCCGCTCTCGACGCTGACGTCGGCGATTCGCGGATCGATGTCGAGGTACTTGTCGAGGAAAAAGTCCCCCAGCACGGCGACGCGCTGCCGGGGAAAGCGGTCGATCAGCTCCGCGAGACGTTCCTGGCTCAGGTTCGCTGCGTTCATCGCTCCGGCTTCCCGGGAAGAGACTGGGACAAGGTCAGGAGGAAGTCCCGATTGTCCGCCGACAGGTACCGCATGGTCCCGCCCATGCGGCTGAACGTCTTGTTGTAGCGGAGGTAGTAGGCGGGGTCGGACTCCGGTGGCTCGCCCTTGGACCAGTCCCAGCGGGTTGGGGCAAGGTCGACCACCAGGATGTAGTGACCGTCGATGTGCCGCCCTTGGCGAATGGCGAGGTTCTGCGCCATCGACATCGATTTCTCGAACACCATCGGGCTCATGACCGCCGAGCCGATCGAGACGTACACGCCGCCCTCGATCCGGCTGACACTCTCGGCGAAGGTGAGGAAGTCTCGGATTGCGGTCCGGCCGAGGCAGGCGCCGTGGTTCATCGGGTGCGTATAGATGATATCGTGGCCGATCATCGGGTGGCCGGTAAAAGGTACGCCGAGGCGAAACGCCTGTGCCTGAGCGCTATAGCGCTTGAACGGGTGCGGCACGGCCATCGGACCGGCCGGCAGCCCGAAGCGCCGAACGACGCCGAGCAGATCGGCCGCCGCCGCCGCGAGATCGTGGTCGCTGTCGAGGTTAGCGTTGACGGCCGCTATCAGATCGGCCTCCGAAGGGATTGTCAGCCCCTCGTTGTGGATCAGGGCTCCAACCGATTCGCCGTATCCGCGGCCCTCGAACGCCCCGACGTTGATCGCGAGGTTGATGTAGAAACCCGTCTCCTGCCAGTTGCCGAAGCGGCCCTCGTGGACCATCTTCGCGACGTCCTCGCAACTACGCCCCTGATAAGCGAACTCCCAGTCATGGATGATACCGGCCCCGTTGGTTGCCAGGTGCGTTACCCAGCCGTCCTCAATCAGCCGGATGAACACCGGGGCTAGTCCGTTCTTGATCGCGTGAGCGCCGAAAGCGACCATCACCGGGCGCCCGTTGCGCCGCGCGGCCCGGATGCGCTCGGCCACCTCCGCGATCGTGTCGCGGGCCTCCGGGGCCAGCGGCCCCGGCATGCGGTCGGGCGGCACATGGTCCGTCTCGATCCGCTTCTTGTTCTGCCGCGCCGAGAGCGGCTCCATTTTCACGTCGAAGCGATTCAGCCTTGGATAAGGCATCCGACTATCCTCACGCGGCCCGCGCCGCGCCAATGACTTGGCCTATCCTGCGGTCGCCGCATCGCCCCACAGGTACGCCAGCAGCGGATCACACTCGCGAAAGTCGGGGATCACCACGTCCGCCCCCACGCCGATCAGTCGGTCGCGCTTCCATGGGTCGGGCTTGCCGCTGCGGTTGGCCTCGTCGCTGGCGACGGCCACCGCCGTCCCGCCGACGGCCTTGACGTTCTGGATCTCCACGTAGCCGTCGCCGAAGCCCAGCAGCCGCTCGCCTTGCACGCGGTTGGTCTCGAGGATCCGTTCGATCACTTTCGCCTTCGAGAACGACTTGTAGTCGTCGATCGCCCCGTACACGTGCTCGCCGAAGTACGGGTCGAGCCGCAGCAGGCGGACTTCCTCTTTTACATAGTGCTCGTCCGTCCCGCTGGCGAGGTACAGGCGCAGGCCGCGATCGCGTAGCCGCCCGAGTAGCTCGAATGCCCCCGGAACGACCATGTCTTCCGGCGGCATCCGGCCGTCGGCGAGAGCCTCGCGGCGCCAGCGGATCCGGTCCATGAGCCGATCGTGGTACATCCGCTTGTACTCCGCCGGCTCCAGCGGCGTGCCGCCGCGACGACGGACCTCTTCGGCGAGCCGGATCATCTGGTAGATGGTCTGCTTGCCGTTGAGTTCCATCACGAACTCGTGGGCGAGCCTGTAGAGCGTCTGGGGCGACTCGGCGGTGCCGGTGGCCCGGAGCACCTCCACCATCATTGGCACCATCACCTCGGGCCAGCCCTCGCGGATGAGGCTCAACGTTCCGTCGAAATCGAACAGCACGTGCTCGATCGGCTGATCGCGCCGCACCTCGCGGATGATCTCAATGCTGGTCCCGGGCAGAAACCGCGTCGGCCCCGTGGCCGGCACCACGCGCTGGTAGTCTTTCTCCACGTAGGCGACCATCGCGAAGATAATACCTCGGCCCGCGGGCCCTGTCATCCGGCCCGCCCCCAATAACGTTGACGGGCCAGCTTCGACAGCACATACCTGTATCATTATCATTTGCCGAGAGCGCGGTTTACGATTTGAAGGCAGGCCTTTGGCACTGCAAGGTTCTGCGCGCTTTAAGGCGTGGCAAAGCGGTGTTGCCGGGCGGTCATAACCAGCCATCCTGAGGAGCGGGCGTATGGCGTAAAGCGGTTCAAAACCGGCCAAACCCGCCCGCCGGGTCATCGGGTCCTCCGAGCAGGTGCGAGCCTTATTGGTACAATTCGTGTGCCGGCGTCGCCGATGACGAGTTGCTGGCCGATCGCCGCCAACGCCGTGGCAAGCTCCATCCGCGAGCTGCGCCGTGGCCGGGGATCCGTGGTTGAGAACCTTTGGAGATTCCGCCACGGCGGCACCAAGGCTGAGGAGAGGGCTGGCGGGCGGGGACTTGAACGGGGGAGGGATCGGTGCTATTGGCCGAAGCAAGGCGGCGTCCAGAGCATGCCCGACTGCACTTGTCGAGGCATGGGCGTCAAGGTTGCGTGGAATATGAAAGCCAACGAAAAGAACTGCGTCTCCTTTTCAGGGTGCTTTTTCAGTCTGGTACTGCTCCCACTCGCCGTATGGTGCGGCTCATCTGCGGCAGCAAGCGCTGGGCAGGCCGAGGCAGACAGCGTCCACCCCGTCTATCGCCTCAACAGCAGTCACTGGCACGCCCTGGGGCTTTTCGAATGGACGAAAGAGAACCGCAGGTTCTGGGGCGACCGGCCGCTGCCGCCGGACAACCGCTTTGACACTTCAGCGACCTATGAGGGCCTGGCCGGGAAAGTTGCGTGGATTGAGGTGCCCGAGTGGGATCAGGACAACAAGGTCCACGAGATCAGAGAGAAGCTCAAGCCACGAGAAACCAGACACAGCGCGGCGGCCTATCTGTACCGGCGAATCGACTCGCCCGCTGAGACGGACGCCATCCTATACCTCGGCTTCGACGACGGTCTCGTACTGAACCTCAACGGCGAGATCATCTTTGAGCGTTTCTTCTATCGCAACACCGAGCCCCGGCAGGAGGCGATTCCGATTCGCCTCAAGCAGGGCCGGAACGACCTGTTGCTGAAAATCATCGACAAGGATAACACCGGCGGCAGCGCGTTTTGCTTTGATATCAGGCCGTCGCTGCCTCCGGACGAACACGTGCGGCTGCTTGAGGACCTGATTACCCGGCAGTCCAATGAACCCGTGCGCGCGCTTGACACCAGGTGCCGGCTCATGCACCTCTACCGCCAGACCGGGCAATTGGCAAAAGCCGACGCCACCGCACAGGAGGTTTTGTCCATCCAAGCCTCCGTGGCTGAACTGAAGGAAGCCGCCCAGCGGTTTCTCGAAACGCGGCCCGGCGGCATCGGCCGTATCACCGGTTACACCGTTGAAGCACAGCGAGCCACTTTCCACACGGAACGGGGCAAGCTGCACGTCGGCTACTGGCGGGACACGGCTCCGCGGGTGACTTTCGTTCCGACGGACACCGCCTGGCCCTATCCCCCGTCGCACCGTCCGCTGCCCGTCGGCTGGGAGACGCCCAACAAGAGCGGCATCAACGCAGTGACTGATGCCGAGGACCGGTTTGTCGTAAAGGGGATAGCAGTCCCGGTGGAGGTCTTCAAGGACGGTTCCGGAATCGCATTCCTGCACGAAGGTCGCAGGCGATTCGTCGAGTTGGGCATGCGCCCCAGTCTCAAGCGGGTGGTATGGTCACAGGCGAAGACATTCAAAGGCCCATTCGAGGAAATAGTGTTTCACCTCGACACGCGGGAAGGCGTCTTTGGAATGGGGAACCGTTACGACGCCCTCAACCGCCGGGGCAGACTCAACATCATCGGGAACTGCGACCGGGCGTTTGGTGAATCGCACTTCACTCTTCCGCATTTCCTGACCCAGGGTCGCGACGCGCTGTTTATCAACAGCTTCGGCGACGGCGAGATCGGCGTGGACCGACCGGAGGCAGAGAATATGGCCGTCTGCCAGTTGCAGGAGGACGTGATCGACCTGTTCTATTTCGCGGGGCCGCCTCGGGCCCTCGTGCGTCAATACGCCGATCTCACCGGTCATACTGTCATGCCGCCCGATTGGACGCTCGGGGTGTGGATGTCCCGCAACTCCTACGAGAACGAAGCGGTAGTTCTCGATGTAGCCCGCAAGCTCCGCGAGCACAAGGTGCCGGCCCACGTACTGGTGCTCGAGGCCTGGCGTGAGGATGGAAAGGATTGGATGTCCTGGAACACTGAACGATGGCCACGTCACCAGGCAATGTGCAAAACTCTTCATGAGATGGGTTTCAAGATCGTCCTTTGGACCATGCAGTTCCACATCTACAACTTGGCCCGACCGCAACCGTACGAACAGGAAGCTTTCGACAATCGATACTTCGTCATGGACGGCGAGCGACCATGGGGCTACGAGCAGGGCCAAGAGAAGAACTCTTACATTGTCGACTTCTTCAATCCCGCCGCTTGTGCGTGGTGGGAGCGGCAGTACCGCCGGCTCTTCGACCCGGTTATCGGCATTGACGGCCTGAAGACCGACATCGGGGAGAACAACGGCGGCACGACCTGGCAGGGGTGGAAGAACATCAACAACATCTACGCTCTCGGCTACCTCCGCTGCGCCTGGGACATGACCAAAGACATAACCGGCGAGGGGATGGTCTTCGCCCGCACCGGCACGGTGGGCACGCAACGATATCCGATTCTCTGGGCGGGCGACCACAGCGCCTGGTTCCAGGGAATGCAGGAAGCGTTCAATGCGATGATGAACGCCGGCCTTTCCGGCTATGCCTGGACCAGCTTTGACATCGGCGGCCTCTACGGCGATCTCGACAAGGAAACGTATGTACGCATGGCCCAGATGGGAGCATTTTGCCCGATCATGCAGGTCCATGGCCAGGGCCGCCGGGAGCCTTACGACTTTGGCGATTACGGCGAGCAGGCCACCGAGGTGTTCAATCGGTATGCCACGTGGTACATGCGGCTCAAGCCATATCGGATCGCTGCCGGCCGGGAGGCCTGCGAAACCGGCGTGCCGATCATCAGGCCACTGTGGATGGACCACCCCGATGATCCCGAGTGTTACGAGGCCGAGTACGAGTACTTGTTCGGTCCGGACGTGCTCGTAGCTCCGATTGTGTCATACAACCATACGCGTAAAGTGTATCTGCCGCGCGGGCAGTGGATCGACTGGTGGACAGGTGAGCGTATCGTGGGGGGACGTTACCTGCGCGTGACCATGCCGCTGGAACAGGTGCCGCTCTACGTTAAGCCGGGCTCGTTGGTACTGCGTCTCAGCCCCGGTTCGGGCGGCGGCAATGAGAAGTCGGAATAGGGAACCGGGGAAGAGGCGTCCTTTGCGATCTTCGCGATCGCATCCGGAGTATTGGGTCTATCATTCTGTTTGTCTGTTCGTGACGGGGCGGGCGCGCCCCGGGGGCCCGCGAGCGGAGGACCCATAAGGCAACGCGACCGGTTGGGTCCGCGGGAAGTTATATCGTAGGTTCTGTCGTGGCCCTTCGTTGGGGGCCTTGTGGGCACTGATCATCAGGTGTTGCGCCGGCGGGTGGGCAGGCGGATCGCGCCTTTGTGGGGAAAGATGGCATTAACGGGACATGACCGTACCAAGGTGTCGGCGGCGCGATTCCACGATGCGTTCTCCTGCTTCGATCGCTACGCCGGCCAGGCATTCGCTTCGGCGTTCGGTTCCGTCGCTCACTTCGTCGCGCAACACCGGATGAAGGTTCGGATCAGCGACGCGGTGCCCGGCCGTCGCTCCTTCCGGTTCGCCCTGCCCGACGGGAGCCGGGTCACCATCTCCTGTTCCATCGAAGGAATCGATCAGCTAGAGTCTACCTCCGAATGCTGGATGCCGCAAATCGGGCCCGGCTCGGGCGCGCGATCGACCACCGGCCTTCGCGACGCCGACCGCCGATGGGGCGAGGCCTGCATGCTCATGGCCCTGGATAGGTCCGTCCGTCGATGGGTTGAGAACCACAATTGGGCACCGAAGGGCCAGAAGCACGCCTGAAGACCACGAGGACGAGCCCCCCCAGGTCGTTTCCCGTGACGCATTACCGGTCAATCGATCGGGGCAGGGCTTCATTTCGCTCGCAAACCGCCGCAGGGATATAATCCCCCGACAACAACCGGGGACCCGGCACTGGTGGCGTTTTCGGCGCACCGACGGGCAAGGTGCAAGAACCAGCCGCCGAGTCTGCAGAACCGTCGATCTCAAAGGGTGGCAGCACAAGGACGGCCTCATAGTTATGCCTCGATGGCTCTCCAAATGGTTTGAGCGGCATCGGCATCCGGCGTCGCTGGTGCTTCACCTGGTTGGTATTCCGCTGACGGTGGCCGCGGTGCTCCTGGCCGTCGTACAGTTCTGCCAGTGGAGGTGGGATCTGTGGTGGCGGCCGACGAGCTTGCTGATTGCGGGCTATCTGCTGCAATGGATCGGCCATCGGATCGAAGGCAACGATATGGGGGAGTTAATCCTGGTGAAGAAACGGCTGGGCCGGCCGTATGTGGCCGTGTCACCGAAATACGCACGAAAGGCTTTTAGGCAGTCAGACCTCTAGCGGACCTTTCCGACTTATGACCGCGCATTGCATGCGGTTGAAGCCCAATCG